>NZ_PJBR01000086.1:0-18803 GCF_002863625.1 Pseudoalteromonas sp. MelDa3
TAATAGCGCCTTTTTTAATGTTTTTTAATTTAATTGGCTTATTAATAAACTAAAAAATGCTTCTTTGTTGTTGCATGTTTGGGCATTCAAAATAAGTTGCTCGCCTAGTGCTAATGTTTGTTTTTGCACTATAAGACGCGCCTTATCATCACCAATACTATCTATATCGGTTACATGTGCTAGTCCTATGGTGCGCCTAATTAACTCAGCACCACAGTAACCAATGGCGTCTTGTAATACGCCTTTTATAAAGTATTCACTGTAGCCTGTAACCTTTAGCGCACCTTCAGTAGTGTGCTCATTTATAAGCGTAAGCCAATGCTGTTCAAATAAGGTATAGCATTCAACAAGGGTGCTTAATAAGTGGTTTTGGTAATTACGACGAGCTACAAAATCTTCAATATGCCCGTATTGTGCGCAGTAATTTAAAAGTAAATTGCCAATAAAAGAGCCAATATCGAACCCAATAGGACCAAAAAAGCCAAACTCAGGGTCAATCATCTTTGTATTATTACAATCAACAAAAATACTGCCGCTATGCATATCACCATGAAGTAATGTTTGCGGGTTAGATAAAAAATTAGCTTTTAGTTTTGCTATTTCTAACTTTAATGCGCTGTTTTTGTGTATTGCATCAACTTCGCTTTGTAGTTGCTTTGGGTAGTTATTGCGTTCGTGCTCAATGTACGGATCGCTAAAAAATAAGTCTTCAGTGATTTGGCAAAGCTCAGGGTTAGTAAATTGGCTAACGAGCGCTTTTTTAGTTTGTGCGGTTAAATAAAAATCTGAATTATAAAAACCAGTATGGCTTAAGTAGGTCGCTACGTGCTGCGCTAATTTAGGAAATTGCTCAGCATT
Organism: Pseudoalteromonas sp. MelDa3; assembly: GCF_002863625.1. Lineage (NCBI taxonomy): Bacteria > Pseudomonadati > Pseudomonadota > Gammaproteobacteria > Alteromonadales > Pseudoalteromonadaceae > Pseudoalteromonas > Pseudoalteromonas sp. MelDa3. The sequence continues at coordinate 859 of NZ_PJBR01000086.1, forward strand.
ATTTTGTGCAGTTCGCAGTATTTGTAAATTACCTAAATCTTCTAAAATAGTCAGTGCTTGCATTTCACTATAATGTAAAACCCTAGCAGTATAAGTTGGGCAAATAGCGCCATGATTAAGCAAAACTTGTGCTTCTATACGAGCTCTATCAAGCGTTAATGGCCACGACTCACCCACGCAACGCGCATAAGGCAGAGCTTGCTTTAAAATAACACTATTGTTTTGCTCATCAGTAATTCTAAATACTAAATTAAGATTGCCATCACCAAACTCATATGCCGATAAGGCTTGTCCGGGAGCAAAAAAATTACATTGTTTAGATTCAATTAATGTCGATACATAATCGATAGCGCGCTGTGCATTAAAAGCAACATAGTTAGTCATGGTTTAAATCTCAAAAATCAGCTTTTAAGCATTCTATACCTTTAAATGTTTAGATGTCTACAAGTCTAACTTGAGAGTTATTCAAAGTGGTGTAAAATAACGTTACGCATTTTTAATACCTTAAGCATTATGCAAAATTTAATCGCAAGCAGTTTAAAATATGAAAACGGGTCGCTTAGTGTGCTCGACCAATATTTACTACCTCACCAGCAGGTATGGCATCAATGCCATGATGTAGAAACCATGAAAGAGCTGATCATTAGTTTAAAAGTACGTGGAGCTCCACTTATTGGTTTAAGCGCGAGCTTGTTAGTGGCGTATTTAGCTGAGCAAGGGGTAGTTAAAGGTGAGCTTGAAAAAGCAATCAATGAGCTAGAAGCCACTCGCCCAACGGCGGTTAATTTAATGCATTGTATGGCTGCATTGCGTAAAGCTTTAACGCAAAGCGATTATGTTGCCGGTATTGTTACCACAGCTGAGCGGTTGTTTATTGAAGATATTGAGCTGTGTGAGCGAATGGCAAGCCGTGGCGCCGAACTTATAAATAGTGGCGACAACATATTAACCCATTGTAATACAGGGGCGCTTGCAACCGCTGGTATTGGTACTGCACTAGGTGTTATTTACAAAGCGCAGCAAAAATATGGCAACGTACATGTGTGGGTTGATGAAACACGACCATTATTACAAGGCGGTCGCTTAACTGCCTTTGAGCTTGAGCGCTGGAAAATACCTTACACTCTAATTTGCGATAATATGGCGGCGAGTTTAATGGCTGCAGGTAAGGTGGATAAAATAGTGGTAGGGGCTGATCGTATTGCTGCCAATGGTGATTTTGCCAATAAAGTGGGCACCTATAATTTAGCCGTACTTGCGTATTTCCATAACATTCCATTTTATGTAGTTGCGCCTATTACCACGCTTGATACCAACACCGCGTGCGGTAATGATATAGAAATAGAGCAACGTAATCCTCAAGAAGTGCGCGGAGTTAGCGGTAGCTTTGGTGAGGCTTTATGGGCGCCCACTAATGCTAATGTGTATAACCCTGCATTTGATATAACGCCGGCAAAACTGGTCACAGGGTGGGTGTTAGACACGGGTGTGTATAACCAGCAACAAGTATTAATGGGTAAACTTAAAGAGCTAACTCAATAATATGCGACTGAATTCTGAAAGAAACTCAGAGGTACTATTTAGGTAGTTGGGGTAGGCTTTTTCTATTGATTTCAAGTCGCTCCCCGCTACCAGAAGCACGTTATTGTGAGTTTGTTTTTCTTGTTCGGCGTAATGTGTTAGAGCTTCTTGCTTTTTATTCTCTGCATATAAAAAGACTCGACCCATTTGTGTTTCAGTGTTGTGAACGAGTAAAGCAAAGCCCGTATCTTTCGATTTATTTTTAATTTCGTCAACTTGGAATGCGCGATTAAATGCATCAAGCTTATGAAATGCGGCTAGCTTTTTATTTAGTGCCGAAAGCTCATCAACAAAGGCCTGCGATTGTTGTGAACTTAATTGATTTGAACCATCTTTGACTGCAAGAAACTCACCCATGATAAAAAATAATCGCTTCCAATCTGTGTCGGCTGCTTGGGGATTGGTTTTTAGTGTTTCTTTTTCAATAATATCTACAATTTCAACAGTAGTAGCCCAAAGGTGCTGAAGCCTAGTGCGTAACTGAACTTCAATTTGAAAGCCTTTATAATCGTGAGATTTTAAATTGTTATAACTTTTATAAACACGATGAATACCTCTATAGCCTGTCGCTTTTGGGTTTTCAATATAATCATATGATTTAACGCTATGAACTGCTCTACTCGAATCTAAACTGGCGTTGAGTTGATATAGATGCTCTAGATTATCTAAGATTACTCGGCAGCCACCTATATCGTGCATTCGCTTCAGATTTATTGCGTTTTCACTTTTACCATCCAACGAGGCTCTTTGTAACTTATCTATAATAGTTGGCAAGCGCTTTAAGCGTCTAACTATGGTCGCCGATTCTAGCAAATAAAGCTTTTTTACATGTTTCCATACGAGGTTTTTAATAATAGTCAGCGGATATAAATGTGCTGCACGATAGTTTTGTACAACCTCTATTGCAAAGTCAAAATCACCTTCATTTTTACGAAAAATACGACCAGCCTTTTCAACTTGCTTACGTGAGTAGGCTAGTTGTTGTTTAGACTTTTGATATTGTTCGTTCACCATTAGAAAGTTACTCTTTATCAGCTGCATTGCTAAAATAATATTACAGAGTTAAGTGATTGAAGTCATCCTGCAAATAGCATAAATACGCTTATAGAAAATATAGTTTAGGCATGCGTGCACTGAGCTTTATTAATCGAGTAAGGGAAATTGCTCTGCAATAGACGAGTCAGTACTTTTTGCTACCCAGCCCTCTGTATTGTTAAATAAGCGAATGGCAGTAAATTCAGGGTCGCTTCCCATATCAAACCAATGCGGGGTAAGTTCAGGCACTGAAATTAAATCGCCTTGTTGGCAAAGTACCTGATAAACCTTATTGCCTAAATGCAGGCAAAATAGCCCTTGGCCTTTTACAAAAAAACGCACTTCGTCTTCACTATGAGTATGTTCAAATAAAAACTTTTTGCGCAGCTCTGATGCGGCAGGGTTGCCTTTAGCTAGAGATATAACGTCTACTGTTTGATAGCCATTTTCGATTTTTAATCGATCTATATCGTTTTTGTACGCACTAATAATTTGCTCATGGGTGGTGTGCTCATTAATATCTGCATTTGCTTGCCACTGTTCAAAGCGTACGTTTACTTTAGCTAGTTGATTTACAATATCATCAGCATTTGATGTGCTTACAAGTGCTTTGTTTGCATTGTTGTCGGCATACACCGTTAATTGGCTCATACTAATTGCTCCAATTTAAATTGGCTAAAGTCATTAATGTAAGGGTGTGCTTTAGTGCTTGCTTGCCCATCACGAATTAAATGTAATGTTTTTATGCCCGCAGCTTGCGCGGCATCAAGCTCGCCGGTTACATCACTTAGAAAGAGTATTTCTGCTGCTTTAAACGGTAACAGATCAACAATAGTGTTATAGGCTATTTGCTCTTGTTTTGCGCCAACTTTGGTGTCAAAAAAGTCAGTAAATAAGCTGCGAATGTCGCCATAATCACTGTATTTAAAAAGTAGCTGCTGCGCTTTTACCGACCCTGACGAGTACACATATAAAGTAATATCGTTGTTGTGTTGAGCTTGTAAAAAATCAAATGCATCTGGGTATAAATGACCTTTAAAATCACCGTGTTCATACCCTGTTTGCCAAATTAAGCCTTGTAACTGCTTAAGTGGAGTGATTTTTTTATCTTCATCAATCCAGGTAAGTAAAGTGCTAATGACTTCTTCTATATCGGCGTTTGGCTTTTCGATAAGCGCTTTTACGGCACTAATTTGCTCGGCTACATTAGGCTTATTAGCATTGGCACGTACAAAGGTCGGTAATTGTTTTGCCGCGTAAGGAAACAACACCTCTTTAACAAATGAGATGCGGGTTATTGTGCCTTCAATATCGGTTAAAATAGCTTTAATCATTTAGTTACTCCCGCTTGAATACCTATTATTTTTAGGCGCTCTAGTTCGCAGCTAAATAAAAATTCTAAGGCTTCTAGGTGGCGGCGAACTTCATCAATATTGCGCCCTACTGCATATAAGCCATGACCACGTATCAGTACGCCGTGCTCTATCGGCGTATGTAAATGATGGTCACTGACCAGCAGGCTTAATCGGTCAATATCTTGATCGTTATCGAAAATAGGAATGCTCAGCGTTTCTAAATGCGAAGTAAAGCCGCTCAGTGCTTTTTGCATTTCATAGCCTGTTAAATCAAGCTGATGCCTTTGGGTAATTTGCGACAGTACGGTGGCGGCTACAGAGTGAGTATGCAAAACACACTGTGCATTAGGTATAAGCTGATACAAACTTAGGTGTAATTGTGTTTCTGCCGATGGCTTTACAGCTCCAGCTAGGCGCTCGCCTCGGTGATCTAATTGCAAAAAATGCTCTTGCGTAAGTAAGCCTTTATCGTGCCCACTTGCCGTAACAACAAAGCCAGTGCTAGTACGAGCTGAAAAATTTCCACCTGTTGCGGGTACCCAGCCTTTTTGGCTAACCCATTTTCCGGCTTCAATAAGTTGTGAAATAGCGGTATTGTTTTGCATACATTCCTCACTAATGAGCGTAAAGTTAATTGTTTTTAGACGGCTATACTTCTGTTTCAAGCAATGATAGCATCGCTGTAAGCGCAAAACCATCATTAAGGGCATCACGTGTTTGAAAGTAAATTACCAAATTTAGGCGTTAGTATATTTAGCCAAATGAGCGGGTTGGCTAATGAGTTTTCGGCAATTAATCTCTCTCAAGGCTTTCCTGAGTTTGATGCTCCTGATCTTTTAAAAACGCAGTTAAATTATTATGTGCAGCAGGGCGTTAATCAATATTCACCTTCAAGTGGTCTACCACGATTACAGCAACAAATTGCTGATTTAGCAAAGCGCAAATATGCAACTGATATAAACACGGCTGATCAAGTGACTGTCACCTCGGGTGCAACAGAGGCATTGTTTGTGGCTATTCAAACAATTGTGCGCCCCAGTGATGAAGTGATTGTATTTGACCCTGCATATGACTCTTACCAACCGGCAATTGAACTCGCTGGTGGAAAGTCAGTACACATTGCTTTAAGTGCGCCAAATTACACTATTGATTGGCAAGTAGTAAGCCAAGCAATTACTAAAAATACCCGTGCAATTATTATTAATACGCCTCATAACCCAAGCGGTAAAATATTACAGCCACAAGATATAAAAGCGCTTAAAGAGTTAGTTGGTACTCACAATTTGTATGTAATAAGCGATGAGGTATATGAGCACATTACGTTTGATGAACAACCGCATTTAAGCGCATTACGCGATGATGAATTATTTGCCAAAAGCTTTGTTATATCGAGTTTTGGTAAAACGTTTCACAGCACGGGCTGGAAAATGGGTTACTGTATTGCACCTGCCGATTTAGCTGTTGAATTTAGAAAAATTCATCAGTACGTTACGTTTTCAAGTTTTACTCCTGCACAGCATGCGCTTGCCGATATGCTAGAGCAGCAAGGCGAGCATATAGATGAGCTAAGCGGGTTTTATCAGCAAAAACGCGACTTATTAGCGAGTCATTTAAGTAACAGCCGTTTTAAAATTTTACCTAGCCAGGGCACTTACTTTTTATTGTTAGATTACAGCGATGTATCGGATTTAAACGATGTTGATTTTTGCCATTGGTTAGTTGAGCAAGCAGGTGTTGCGGCTATTCCGTTAAGTGTATTTTATCAAAAACCACCGACCGATAAGGTAATTCGTTTATGCTTTGCTAAAAACGACAACACTCTCATAGAGGCTGCGCAAATATTATGTCAACTTTAACCATTACAGCATTGCAAAGCTCGCTTTATTGGCTTGATAAAGACGCTAATTTAGCCATGTTTAATAAACAGCTTGACGCAATTACGCATCAGCCCGATCTTATTTTACTGCCCGAAACATTCTCGACTGGCTTTGCTATTAATTTAGATTGTGCAGAGCCCGAAAATGGTAAAGTACTGACTTGGTTAAAAGCGCAGGCTCATAAACATAATGCGGTTATTGCGGGTTCGGTACTTGTTGCACAAGGCGATAAAAAAGCAAATCGGTTTTATTGGGTAAAACCCGATGGAGAGGTGAGTTATTACGATAAGCGCCATTTATTTCGCTTAGGCAGTGAGGGCGACTACGTTGTAGCAGGGCAAGAGCGCAAAGTTTTTGAAATCAACGGTTTTAAACTATTACCGCAGGTATGTTACGACCTGCGCTTTCCGGTATTTCAACGTAATAATAACGACTACGATGTAATGATAAACGTAGCAAATTGGCCTGCTGTGCGCCGCCATATTTGGGATACGTTACTTATGGCACGTGCCATGGAAAACCTGTGTTACGTAGTAGGCGTTAATCGCGTAGGGGATGATGGTAATGGTGCCGCGCACAATGGTGGTACAGCGGTATACGACTTTAAAGGCGATGCCTTGACTAAAGCGCAAGATGACACCGAACAACTAGTTACTATAACACTTGAAAAAGCACCACTGGATGAGTTTAAAGCGGCGTTTCCTGCCTATTTAGATGCAGACTCTTTTACATTAATATAAACACGTTAATTTAGCGCAGAGCCAATAAAGTGTTAAAATGGCCGCTGATATTTTTTGTTGGCGGCAAATTTCGTAATGAACACTTTAATCACTCCTGTAATTTTAGCAGGTGGCATAGGCTCTCGCTTGTGGCCGCTTTCTCGCCAAGCAATGCCTAAACAATTTTTACCACTACTAAATGAAAACACGTCATTGCTACAAAGTACGTTGGCGCGTGTTTCTGATGGGTTGTACGATAATGCTATTTTAGTGTGTAACGAACAGCACCGATTTATTGCCGCCGAGCAAGTTGCAAGCTTAGCCCCTAGTGCATTATTACTTGAGCCTAACGGTAAAAATACCGCGCCTGCTATCGGATTAGCGGCGCACTACGCACTACAAAATGGTGTTACTGGTCCGCTACTAGTGATGCCTGCCGATCATCATATTGAAAACTTTGATGTATTAACGGCTAAGCTCCCAGAAGCCGTAAAACTTGCCGAGCAAGGTAAGTTAGTGACGTTTTCGATTACACCTACAGAGCCGCATACTGGTTATGGCTACATAAAACAAGGCGCGGCTATTGCTGGAACAGGTTGTTACGATGTTGCACAATTTAAAGAAAAGCCTGACTTAGATACAGCGAACCGTTATTTAGCTCAAGGGGGTTATAGCTGGAATAGCGGAATGTTTTTATTTACCCCTGCGGCTTATTTAAAAGAGCTCGAGCGGTTTGCGCCAAAAATAGCAATGAGTGTCGCTGCAGCGGCACAATTTACTAAAGATTTAGAGTTTACCCGTCCAAGCAACAGTGCGCTTGAGCACTGCCCAAGCGATTCAATAGATTACGCTATTTTAGAGCGAAGCGATAACGTAGTTGTTATGCCTGTTGATTTAAAATGGAGTGATGTAGGCAGTTTTTCATCCCTTGATGCGCTTACAAAAAAAGATGAAAACGGTAATAGTTTAAATACTAATTATATGGCTCAAAAAAGCACTAATAACTTAGTTATTAACGAGGCTGAGCATACAATAGCCACGCTTGGGGTGAGTAATTTAGCGATTATTCATACTCATGATGCCACGTTAATCGCAAATCAAAATGAGCTGGATTCTCTGCCTTTGTTGCTCAAGCAAATTGCGACAAAACAGGCCGATAAACTTAATCATCATCAAGTGGTTTTTCGCCCGTGGGGGAATTACCGTACTTTGGTTGAGGGTACTGGCTTTAAAGTTAAAAAAATTACTGTTAACAGCGGTGCTAAGCTTTCGACGCAGCGCCATCAGCATCGCGCTGAACATTGGGTTGTGGTTTCGGGCATTGCAGATGTATGCATTGATGAGCAGGCGTATACGCTAACGCATGACCAATCGTGTTATATCGCCGCAAAACAAATTCATAACTTGGCTAATAATCAAAAAGAGCCGTTAATAGTCATTGAAGTGCAAACCGGTGCTGTACTTGATGAAAGCGACATAGAGCGATTTGATGATAAATATGGAAGAGGCTAATAATTAGCTGTTTTTAAAGCTAATTCACTATTACTCTAACTGCCCACGCACAAACTTTAAATATTGCTCTAAGCTTCGTTGCCACAGATCTAACGCTTCATCAAGCAGATCGTTGTGTGGTTTTTTATCGAGTAAACGGCGCTCTATTTTTTTAAGCTCAATACCATAGCGATTAAAGCCAAGTTGCAGAGCAGTGCTTGCTTGTCGATGTAAAAGCTTAATGCATTGCTCTGGTTGTTGATCAATAAGCTTTTGACAGCGAATTAGCTTGTTACGCGCCGAAAGCACAAACTCATTATAAATCGACGACACTTCATCTTCACTAAACGAGCTGGTGAGTGTTTCGGCCGCTGTTTTGTCATACAAGGTATCAATAAGCTCTACTGCAATACTCGCAGTTTGATTAGATTGAGAGTCGCTAAGTGCTTGGCGAAGCTTCTCGTGCTTAATAGGTTTACCTACAATGTCTTTTATACCTAATTCTAAATACTCTTTTACTTCGTCAGGGCTAAGGCTTGCAGTAAATGCGAGTACTGGCGTTCGTTGGTTTTTATGATCAATGCGTTTTAGCCGTTTAAGTACTTCTTGGCCTGTTAAATCAGGTAGGTTCATATCAAGCAAAACAACATCGAAGTGGTGAGCTTGCATGAGCTCTATGGCGCTTTTCCCATCTTTTGCGAGCTTAATTTTGTGCTCATCGTCGGCCATAAATTCTATAGCAATTTTTTGATTTAAATCTAAATCTTCAACCAGTAGTACATCAAGACCTGTTAAGTAATCTTTAGTTTGATGGCGCTGCTCTACAAGGCTTAATTCACCTAAAGTAAAAGTAACGGTAAAGCTAAATACACTACCAGTACCAAGCTGGCTGGCTATTTCGAGTCGGCTACTGAGCTTTTCAAGCAGGCGACTGGTAATAGCTAAACCAAGGCCGGTTCCGCCTTTCTCTTTTCCTGCACTACTTTGTACATAAGGTTCTGTTAAGTAGGCTATCTCATCATTTTCTATACCTGGCCCTGAATCTTTTACACTAATTTTTATAGTGTGCTCAAGTTGCTTTTCTAATACTAAATCAACCTGAATTTTAACGGTTCCGTGGTCTGTAAACTTAATGGCATTACCTACTAAATTAATAATTATTTGCCTAAGTTTTTGCTGGTCGCAGTAATAACAGGCTTGCTCAGGAATATTACATATTAGTTCAAACTTGAGTTGCTTTTGCTCCGCGAGAGGACTGAGTAATAAGCATAAATTATTAAGCCATGTTTTAAACTCTACATCTTCTTCATAAAGCGCTTCGTCACTTTGATCTAGGCTCGCGTAATCAAGGACCTTATCTACCAATAAGTTAAGTGATTCGGCAGAATTTATAATCGCCTCGCAATAGGCTTTATTGCGAGTATCACTTGTTTGGTTCATAACAAGTTGGGCGCTGCCTAAAATACCGTTTAGCGGGGTGCGAATTTCGTGGCTTATAGTTGATAAAAAGAGCCCGCGTATTTCTAAATCTTTTTGTGCTTTATCGGCTAATTTATTGAGGTGCTGCTCTCTGCGCTCATTACATAATAACGCCATACCTGCAGCATAAAACATAGGTGCAATTACGCCATTTAAAAATAGCAAAGAGCTAAACCAGCCGTTTACTAAAAGATTTTTTTGTTCAATGTTATCCATAAATAACGAGCGGCCAATAAAGCTTAAAGCAACAAGCGTTAAAATGGTTATGTATACAATACTGCCATTAGGATAGGGTTTGCGTGCACACTTAATAAATATAAACAGTAAAAAACCGGCTTCTGCTATGTGTTGTATATCGGATGCAATCACTCTTTCGTGTAAAGATGGGTCAAAAAAGGTGTAATAGCCAAGCATTACAGTGCAAAAAGCGGTCACTGAGCAGAGTAATTTAAAACCAATACCGCGATAATTTAAAAACTGACTAAGTGAAAGGCAGTGCACTATTGATGCGGCAAACATCATGCTACTGGCAGCGCTAATAATTACTAAATTATGTGTATCACCAACAAGAGTAAAGCCAATAACAGAGCCTAATAGCAATATGGGATAAAAAATGTATAGCAGCGTGCCCGATATTTGTTTGTTTGTTCGCCATGTCAAAAAGTTAAGTAAGGTCATTACGACCATGATGGCGATGCTGGCAAAATAAAGAGTGAAAGAGTCGAGCATTAATATTCCAGCAAAGTAGTTTTAAACTAAGATTATCAAAAGTATACACTTATACCAATTATCAAAACAGATTACTTAATTAAGCTAATTGTTATTAGATAAGTATATAGCACATACAAAAACAGACACCTAAGTGTCTGTTTTTAATTTTAAACTAAATATATGATTAACGAATTTCATCAGGGATATTTTGTTGTGCCCAAGATAGGAGCTCAATACGGTTACGACATTTAGTTTTTCTAAATGCGCTATATAAATGTGTTTTAACTGTGTGTGGACTGATACTTAAATCTTCTGCGATTTCTTTATTCTTCGAACCTTTACTCATTAGTGAGATTATTGCTTTTTCTCGCTTAGTAAGTTTAACAGGCTCAATATCCCCTTCGGTTAGTTTATGCAGCGCATCTTTATTAAATTGCAGCATACGATTTAATGCATTACACATAATATCGCGACGGTACCAAAGCTGATCTTCAAGTAGTAAGCGAATACCTTTCATTAATACATCGGCGTTATCTGTTGTGTAAAATACGCCACGAATACCGCTCAACAATGCACGATTAGCAAGCTCAGGGTTTTCGTCTAGATTAAATAATATGATATCGCATTTAATACGTAGGTTTACTAGTTGTTCTTTTAGTTTTCCCCATGCATCCTTGCTTGATGTTTCAATAAACAAAAGTCGAGTCCCTTCAGGTATGTCTAAAATATTAGTACCTGTGGTTACGTCAAGACCTTGCGTTTTTAACAAAGGTTCTAAAACGTTAATACCAATAGTGTTAATTGGCTCTTGATCTAATAACAAAAAGGCTGAACTGCTCATGTTTTTTATACTCTTTTATAAAGCTGACTGACTAAGTTTACCACGACTTCCACACCTTTTGTATTAGAAAATCGCTGATGTACTCAATAACAAATACGATATTACGATTATTTAAACACAAAATGTTGCAAATAAGTAACTATTTATTCTTTATAACTATGAAAAATCATAACATTTGTAACTAATTAATTGAGTGGAACAATTTAATAAAAACTTTTAATTATTTTACTTTTTTTACATTTTGATAAGGTGGCCAGCCCATTTCTTTACCGCCAAGCATGTGTAAATGTATGTGATAAACAGTTTGCCCACCATGTTCGTTACAGTTCATAACTACGCGGTATCCGTCTTCAGCAAAATTATGTTGCTTAGCTAATTTAGCTGCAACTACGTATAAGTTGCCTACTAAATGTGAGTTTTCAGGATTTATATCATTTATAGTAGCAATTGCTTTTTTTGGGATAATTAACACATGAAATGGCGCTTGTGGGTTTATATCTTTAAATGCGAGAGTGTTTTCATCTTCGTAAATAATATCTGCTGGAATTTCACGATTAATGATTTTGGTAAAAATAGTTTCTTGGCTCATAGTGTGTTCCTAATTAAGTGTTGTGAATTTTAAGCTCACTAATGACAAACTTTCAAAGCAGTGTCAAACTGAAATCAAATAAAGGAGTTAATATGCTTAAACCAATTTTAATAAGTAGTGCAGTTGCATTACTACTTAGTTTTTCGGCTAATGCTGAGAATATTCACTTTCCAGAAGAATTTGTACCACTGCAAGTGGGCGATAAAATGCTAGAAAGCTCTTTGTTTAGTCGTATTGATGATGTAGAGCTTGCCCCCGGAACTTATCAGCTTAGGCTAAAGTACACCGATTTATATGAAGATGATTATGACACGCATGAAGTTGTGGAGTCGGAACCATTTTGGGTAAGTGTAACTGTTGAAGCAGGTAAAGATTATACCTTAGTTTTTAATCGTGCTGAAAATGCAGTATCTGCAAAAGTGTTTGCAGAAGCCCCTCAAGTGAGTTTAAAAGCAAAAAGTAGCGCTGTTGCTAAGCCTTTAAGTGTTATTTCTAACACGCAACTAGCAAGCAATAAACCGGTAATGCAAAATACATTGCCTGCAGGACCTTCACGTCCTAGTCAGCCAATAAAGCCGATAGCACCAATTACAGGTAAAGGCATGCCAAGTGCGCCGCAAATGCTTGATTTTTGGTGGCAACAAGCCACAACTGCAGAGCGTAAAGCTTTTTTAGAAAAAGTAACAAAGTAAAATAACAGAAAAACAAAAAGGGCCAAATTTGGCCCTTTTTAGTTTCTAGTTAACGCTATTTATTCAAATAATGCGTCAATAGTACCTTGCGCAAGAGGGTGATACCCAGGGCGTGCTTTTAAGTACACGCTTTGTGCCCAGTCTTTTTTACCGTTAGTGATAAGTGATTTATATAACGGCACAATTAACTTACGACGGCCAATACCTGATAAGTGCTTATTAAGCGCAGGATAAATTGGTTGATAACCATTACCTACTGCTAGCATAAACCAAGCAAACGCACGTTCAGCGTTAGTTGATTGCGTTAGGTTAAATTCACTATCAAGCTCGCTCATTTTCTCTATGCTTAAATCGCGTGGTAAGTTATTTAAAAAGTGTAGCCACTCATGCACAGACCAATCAGTCGTTGGTAGTTGAGCTGCTGTTGTGTCGCCTTTCAACCATGCTGCTGTTGCAGTATCTACTTTATCAAATGCATCAGACGTAGGGTTTGGCGCATCACTTGGTAAGCCAGGCTCAAAAATCCATTCGTTTACTTTATCCATACTTACAACACCAGGGTACTTCTCAATTAAGTTAGCTTTTAAGTAAGTAACAAATTGCGCGGTAGTAAGTGATTTAAATGAAAACTCTTTAAAGTACGCTTTTACGAACGGGTCAAACTTATCGCGGCCATATTTGTTTTCTAGATAGATTAAAAATAACTGACCTTTAGTGTAAGGCACTGAGCTAAACGCATCGTCTGGGTCGCGGCCATTAAGTTTTAAATTAAGGCGTGTATCTGGTGCATCAATTGTTTTAATTTGTGCGCGTAAAGACGCTGAATCAAGTGCTTGTTCCATAACCGCACGGTCACGACCAAATACTTCTTCCATAATGCGGTTTTCAACGTACGAGGTAAAACCTTCGTTTAACCATAAATCTTCCCACGTTGCGTTAGTTACTAAGTTACCTGACCAAGAATGAGCAAGCTCATGGGCAATAAGGTTAACTAAGCTTTTATCACCAGCAACAACCGTTGGAGTAATAAATGATAAGCGTGGGTTTTCCATGCCACCAAACGGAAAACTTGGTGGTAGCATTAATAAGTCGTAGCGACCCCATGCATATTCGCCGTACATCGCGTTTGTTTTGTCGATCATGGCTTGGGTGTCGTCAAATTCAGCAACTGAGGCATCTAAAATTGTCGGTTCAGCAAATATGCCTGTTTGATGCGACATTGCTTTAAATTCTAAGTTACCTGCGCCAATAGCAATTAGGTAAGGTGAAATTGCTTGTGGCATATCAAAAATGTAGTCGCCATCTTTATAAAGCGCATCTTTGTTGTCGGCACTCATTACAGCACGTATATCTTTTGGTGTATGAATTCGTGCAGAGTAAGTTACACGCATTGCGGGTGTATCTTGCACTGGGATCCAACTACGTGCATGAATTGCTTGCGATTGGCTGTACATAAATGGATGCGTTTTACTTGCCGTTTGCTCTGGTGTTAACCATTGCAGGCCAGATGCTTCTGGACGACTGTTGTAGTAAATACGAACTACTTCAGCTTGGTTTTTAAACACAATAGTAAGCTTTGAACCTTTAACGTCATCTCGCTTAGCTAAATCAAAAGTCGCCTTTTTCCAGTTACCACTTTGGTCTTTGTACATTACTTTATCAATGTCTAAGTCGCGGGTATCAAGTACGAGAGTTCTACTTTTGCTGTTGTTCCACTGAAGAGTATGCTCAACAAAACCTTCTAACTGCTTGTCGGCAAAGTCGACATCTAAATCAAGGTTTAAGTGAGTAGTAACAACATCATCAAGGTTAGCATACGAGTTTTGGTCAATCGCATTAGCCATTGCTTGCGAACACATACCCGCCATAGCGAGGCTTAAAAAAAGAGGTTTAATTTTCATCATTACTCTGAACACAAATAAAAAAGTGCTGGTTTTATATCACGATTGACACGGTGGGTTGAGTGATTTTTACAATCTAGTGCCACATTTGCGACGATGAGGTAAACTATTGCGATTAGTTACCGGTATTTTTTAGAGAGCTTTGTGGCGCATTCATTACACTCCTTACATACATTCGCATTAAACAGCCAATGCCAAAATTTTGTTGAAATTACTCAGCTTGAGCAACTTAAAACGCAAAGTTTTAGTGCACCGTTTTGTTTGCTAGGCGAGGGCAGTAATACCGTGTTTTTAAATGACTACATGGGCACGGTTATAAAAATAGCCTTAAAAGGTATTAAAATCACCGAGCGTGAGAGCGACACACTAATAAGTATTGCTGCAGGCGAAAACTGGCATCAACTAGTCAGTTATTTATTAGAGAAAAATATACCCGGGCTTGAAAATCTAGCACTTATACCGGGCACTGTTGGCGCATCACCGGTACAAAATATTGGTGCTTATGGCGTTGAGATAGCTAAATTTGTTGAGTTGGTAGAGTACTTTGATATAACCACTAAAACTATGCATTCACTAAATAACGAGCAATGTGAATTTGCTTACAGAGACTCAATATTTAAAAATGCTCTCAAAAATAAAGCGGTGATCACGCAAGTGCATTTAGCGCTCCCAAAAAAATGGCAACCAGTATTAAGTTATGGCCCCCTGCAACAGCTCTCAAGCATTACCCCGCAAGCAGTATTCGATCAGGTTATAAAAACGCGCAATAGCAAATTACCTAACCCATATACACTTGCCAATGCGGGTAGCTTTTTTAAAAACCCAATAATAACCAACCAGCAGTTAGCTGAACTATTAAAGCAATTTGCAGATTTACCTCATTACGAATATGGGCAAAGTCATCACAAGGTCGCGGCAGGTTGGCTAATCGATCAAAGTGGTTTAAAAGGGCACCGCGAGGCCGGTATAGAAGTGCATCAACAACAAGCATTAGTACTTGTTAATCACGGAAATAGTGAAGGTGGTGACCTAATAAATATGATTAAACACATTCAGCAAGTGGTTTATACACGTTACAACATTATGCTAGAACACGAGGTACGTTTAATAGATGCGCGCAGCGAATGCCATATTAACGCGGAGCCTGAGCAATGAAAGCACCTGATGGAAACAAACTCGCTATTTTAAATGCACTTAACCAAGGGGGCTTTGTATCTGGCCAAGCCTTGGGTGAAAAGCTAGGAATTAGCCGAGCTGCGGTGAGTAAACATATCAAAACGTTACAAGAAATGGGCTTGGATATTTTTAAAGTGACTGGCAAAGGCTATTGCTTAAATAACCAAGTGGGCCTTTTAAATAAAACACAAATTGATCAGCACTACAGAGCGCTAGGTGCAAATACTGCCGATGTAGAAGTACACCCTATTATTGATTCGACCAACAGCGAGCTTATGCGCCGTATACAGGCCAAAACAGCGCTTGAGTCTGGCACTGTTATTGTTGCTGAAATGCAGCAAGCAGGACGTGGCAGACGCGGCCGTGTTTGGCAATCCCCATTTGGCGCTAATTTGTATTACAGTTATTTTTGGCGTTTAGATGACGGGCTTCAAGCTGCAATGGGTGTATCAATTGCGGTAGGCCTTGCTGTTTATGATGCAATTAAAGCGTTATACCAAATTGACGTAGAGCTTAAATGGCCTAACGATATTTATATAAATAAACAAAAACTTGCAGGTGTATTGGTTGAATTAGATGGGCAACCGCAAGGACCTTGTCAGTTAGTGATTGGTATAGGTATTAATTTACAGATGCCTGAGAGTTTTAGCCAACATATAGACCAAGCGTGGACCGACTTAAATCAACATACTCAAAAGCTTGATAAAAACCAGCTGGTGGCGTCACTTACTTATCACTTAGAGCAGCGTTTAGTGAAGTATCGTCAAACTGGCTTACAAGATATGTATGAGCAATGGAATTCGCTTAATGCGTTTGCTGGCGATTATGTTGAGCTAAATACAGGACACCGAAGCTGGCGTGGAATATGCGAAGGTATTGACCCACAAGGTGGAATACGAATTCGCCAAGATGGTGAAGTAAAAAGTTATTACGGTGGTGAAGTCTCCCTCAGAAAGGCGCAAGTATGAGATTATTGATCGACGTAGGAAATACATCACTAAAAGCTGTGATGTGGCATAACGAGCAAGCACAACCAGCAGATATAAATAACCTACCTTGGTTGCAAATAACCGAAGTGATTTATGCGTGCGTAGGGCGCAGTGATTTACTAAACGATATTCTCGTGCAAGCGGCTAGTAATAATATTGCTTGCTTTGAGGCCAAGGTAACCAAAACGCTTGGAGATCTTGTATGCGCTTACGAGCATGTGGGTAACTTAGGCATAGATAGGTGGTTGGCGCTTATTGCAGGCTTTACGTTATATCCAAACACAGCATGTATTATTGTTGATGCGGGTACTGCGACAACAATTGATGTGCTCAATAGTGAAGGGTTACATTTAGGTGGCTGGATTTTACCCGGGCTTGATTTAATGACCTCATTGCTTACACAAAACACCCAACGTGTTTTTGATGACGGTAAAACACCGTTTACTAATGAATTGGGTAAAAACACACCTAATGGTTTAAAAAATGGCGCTTTAGTCGCAACCATTGGAGCGATTGAACAAGCCAAGTTGCATTTAACTGCCCAAAAAGCAGACCAAGCAACACAAATTATTTTTGCTGGTGGCTATGGCTCACTATTGCAGCAGCAATTTGCAGGAAGTATTTTTGATTCATTGCTCGTAATGAAGGGATTGAAATATTGGTACGAATTAACCGAAACAGTATAAAAAAGTGCAAAAAACGCGTTTTCGCGTGAATATTGAGCATTTAAACTAAGAATTTACACTTTTTTTAATTTTATTGTTGCATCCCAATAAACCTTACTCTAATATCTCGCCCCGTACTAAAGCAGTGCCGACTTAGCTCAGCTGGTAGAGCAACTGACTTGTAATCAGTAGGTCAACCGTTCGACTCGGTTAGTCGGCACCACTTTCCTTTTACCGGAAGTGAATTAGTAGAGAATTATCGTGGAGGGGTTCCCGAGCGGCCAAAGGGATCAGACTGTAAATCTGACGGCTCAGCCTTCGCTGGTTCGAATCCAGCTCCCTCCACCACTTTATTCTTGACGGTTAGAGGTAGTTTAAGAACAGATTTTTATGCGGGCATCGTATAATGGCTATTACCTCAGCCTTCCAAGCTGATGATGCGGGTTCGATTCCCGCTGCCCGCTCCAGTTCTTGTGTTGCTGATATAGCTCAGTTGGTAGAGCGCACCCTTGGTAAGGGTGAGGTCGGCAGTTCGACTCTGCCTATCAGCACCAGTCCTAAGAATCTCCTTGATTACTTCCTTTATCTGTCAGAAAATACTATTTGAAAAAATTAACTTAATCTACCTCTGGTGGATTATTTTCATATGTAATTTAGATACACAAAACTGATAGGTTCCGTCATGGCAAAAGAAAAGTTTGAACGCGTAAAACCGCACGTAAACGTTGGTACAATCGGCCACGTTGACCACGGTAAGACTACACTAACTGCAGCAATCACTAACGTACTTGCAAAAGTATACGGCGGTGTTGCTAAAGATTTCGCATCAATCGACAACGCTCCA
>NZ_PJBR01000087.1:0-18640 GCF_002863625.1 Pseudoalteromonas sp. MelDa3
AAATATTACGTTATTACGTAATATTTAGAGGACTACACTCCTATGGCGGAAATTGAGAATCGCCCAAGTAACTTTATTAGAACCCGAATTGATGAAGACTTAGCAAGTAAAAAGCATGCAACAACGCATACACGTTTTCCACCTGAACCAAATGGCTTTTTGCATATTGGTCATGCCAAATCAATTTGTTTAAATTTTGGCATCGCAAAAGATTACAACGGTTTATGTAACTTACGTTTTGACGATACAAACCCAGAAAAAGAAGACATTAACTACGTTAATTCTATAAAAGAAGACGTACAGTGGTTAGGTTTTAACTGGGATGGCGATATAAAGTATTCTTCTAACTATTTTGATACTTTATATGGTTACGCTGTTGAGCTTATAAATAAAGGCTTAGCGTACGTTTGTTTTTTAACAGCAGTCGAAGCACGCCAATACCGTGGTACATTGAAAGAGCCAGGTAAAAATAGCCCGTACAGAGATACATCAGTTGAAGAAAACCTAGCGTTATTTGAAAAAATGCGTGCTGGCGAATTCAAAGAAGGCGAATGTGTCCTGCGTGCTAAAATTGATATGGCTAGCTCATTTATGGTGCTTCGCGATCCAATTATTTATCGCGTACGTTTTGCTCATCATCATCAAACAGCAGACAAGTGGTGCATTTACCCAATGTATGACTTCACGCACTGTATTTCTGATGCACTCGAAGGTATTACACATTCATTATGCACACTCGAGTTTCAAGATAACCGTCGTTTGTACGACTGGGTACTTGATAACATTAGTTTAGAGTGTCACCCACAGCAAATTGAGTTTTCACGTTTAAATCTTGAATACACAATTATGTCTAAGCGTAAGCTAAGCGATTTAGTGGTAAATAACCATGTAGAAGGGTGGGATGACCCACGCATGCCTACAATTGCAGGCCTACGTCGCCGTGGTTATACACCAGGTTCAATCCGTGAGTTTTGTTTGCGTATTGGTGTAACAAAACAAGAGAATATGGTTGAAATGGGTATGCTTGAAGCATGTATCCGTGAAGATCTAAACGAAAATGCACCACGTGCAATGGCCGTACTCGATCCTGTTAAAGTTGTTATTGAAAACTACGATGCAGACAAGGTTGAGGTTTTATCTGTGGCTAACCACCCAAATAAAGAAGAAATGGGTCGTCGTGATGTACCATTTACTCGTGAAATCTATATAGAACGAGAAGACTTTAAAGAAGAAGCGAATAACAAGTTTAAACGTTTAGTGCTTGATAAAGAAGTACGCTTACGTGGTGCTTATGTTATTAAAGCACAGCGTGTTGAAAAAGACGAAAATGGTGAAATCACAACTATCTTCTGTACTTACGATACTGAAACACTTGGTAAAAATCCAAGTGATGGACGTAAAGTAAAAGGTGTTATTCACTGGGTTTCAGCACCAGAGTGTATTACGGCAGAAGTTCGTTTATACGATCGTTTGTTTAGTGTTCCAAACCCAGCAGCCGCTGATGAGTTTGAAACAACATTAAATCCAGAGTCACTGGTTGTTTTATCAAACGCTAAATTAGAGCCATCGCTTGCTAATTCACAAGCAGAGCAGGGCTTTCAGTTTGAGCGTACAGGTTATTTCTCTCGTGATTCTAAATCAGAGAACGTTGTATTTAACCAAACAGTGGGTCTTCGTGATTCATGGTCTAAAACTCAATAAGTAATATTTAAAAAACCTGAACTCTGGATAATAAATCTATCTCGAGCAGCTATTTTCAGCGCTAACTGCGTTGAATTTACTTGCAATAGGCCAGCTATTGACGCGTGAATTCGCCTTGTTTTCACTTGAAATTTCTGCCTAGAGAAAATAAATTTAAATATCACCATGATTCAATACGTTGGTAAATCTCTTAACCAGAGTTCAGGTTTAATATCCCCAGTTTTTACTGGGTATGTTTATTACAAGCGTATTTTAGACACAAAAAAACCTGCACTTAGCAGGTTTTTTATTGCTTTTTAAAAGCGGTATTAGCTGTTAGCGTCGCTAAATTCTTTACACGCTGCTTTATCGTTACACTCACCGTATAAATATAAAGAATGGTTTGTAAGTGTAATACCATTTTCTTCAGAAATTTCAAGTTGACGACGTTCAATCATCTCATCTTCAAACTCTACAACTTTGCCACACTTCAAACATACTAAATGATCGTGGTGTGTGCTTCCTGAAAGTTCAAATACTGATTTGCCACCTTCAAAGTGATGACGGCTTACAATACCCGCATCATCAAATTGGTTAAGTACGCGGTATACAGTTGCAAGACCAATTTCTTCACCTAGATCCAAAAGAATTTTGTAAACATCTTCAGCACTGATGTGTTGGTTATCTGGAGATTGTAAAATCTCTAATATTTTAATACGCGGTAAAGTTACTTTTAAACCGGCTTTTTTAAGTTCCAAGTTATGATCAGTCATTAAATCTGTCTCAATTTTATTTGGTTATACTAGACATCTTGCAAAGATGTACACGACACATTAGCAACAAACAGGATAACGTGCCTAAGCGTTAAGTGCAAAGAACAATTGATTTATATTGCCACTAAAGCTTAAAACGCTAACTGTTTGATAATTATTTAAACAGCTAGCGATATATGCAGTAAATTAGTCAGCTAATTCACTTAAACACATTTCTTCATATACTTGAGCAGACCATGCTTTAACACGTTGTTCTGTAAGCTCTGGTTGACGGTCTTCGTCGATACCCAAACCTACAAAATGCTTATCATCAGCCATGCCTTTAGATGCTTCAAAGTCATAGCTTTCGCTCGGCCAATGACCAACAACAATAGCGCCACGTTCAGTAACGATATCGTTGATCATGCCCATCGCATCTAAAAAGTACTCAGCGTAATCTTCTTGGTCTCCACAACCAAAAATAGCAACAAGTTTACCTTCAAAGTCTACTTCTTCAAGTTCTGGAAAAAAGTCATCCCAGTCACATTGTGCTTCGCCGTAGTACCAAGTAGGGATACCGAATAAGATTAAATCAAATTCAGCAATCTCTTCTTTAGAGCTTTTTGCAATATCATGAACAGCCACTAGCTTTTTACCCAATTCTTTTTGGATCATTTTTGCTACGTGTTCTGTGTTACCTGTGTCACTTCCGAAAAAAATGCCTACACTTGCCATGGATTTAAAACCTTTTATGTATCAATAGCCAATCTTTCTTGTAAAATCGTTTCAATCAGCGCACTGCGGCTAATATTTTGTGCATCTGCCATATCACTCAATGCTTGATATAACTGCGATGAAACTTTAAATTCAACACGCTTTAAGCCACGTGCTTTATCTCTTTTTATTTGATTACGTTTATTTACCTTTAACTGCATATCCCGTGAAAGGGGATTGGTTTTAGGTCTGCCTGGGCGTTTTTCGTATTCAAATAAATCGAGTGTAGTTCTATCTGTTTCTGACTTCGCCATGCTTAACCTACACCTGCGCCTTGCCAAAATACTTGAATAAGACCTTTAGCAATAAAGCCTGAACAACCTAAAAAGAGCACGCCCCAGACAATGTATTGTCCGAACTTAGGCACATTGCCACTTTTTAGTACGTCTTTAATTGCCATGCCGATGAATATGAAAATACCGGCTAAGCCAAAATACAACCCTAGGGTATCAAATTCGTTAATTAACTGACTGACCATCAACGTATAACCTTTAAATTAAACGGCGCGTACTATAGCATATAATTATTCATATATTTAGTGCGCAAAATCAAAAACACGCGATTAAAATTGCTTTAAACCGCAGTTAAAAAGTCGTTTATCGCTTTATTTACAGCAAGTGGCTTTTGAGCATGAAGCCAATGGCCTGCTCCATGAATTATTTTAGCCTTGGTATTTTTAAAGCGAGCTTTAATTGCAGTACGATGCTCGGGCAAAATATAGTCAGAATCATTACCTTTAATGAAAAGAGTATCGCATAAACAAGAATTGTTTTCATTAACATTGGATGTGATTGTAGAATATTTTTCGTCAAGCACATCTAAGTTAAATCGCCATGCAAAATGACCTTCCTCATTTTTAGCGAGGCTTTTAAGTAGAAACTGTCGAACTCCCAGCTCTTCTATGTAAGGCTGCATTAGAGCATCAGCTTGTTTTCTATCGTCAATTGATTGTGCTGAAACCGCTTTTAATGCCTGTAATATTTTTGTGTGCCGAGCAGGGTAACTAACAGGTGCTATATCAAGTACAACAAGCTTATTTACAAGTTCAGGATGTGTAAGCGCTAATTCCATTGCCACTTTACCACCCATAGAGTGCCCAACTAAATGTGCTTTATCTATGTTCAAATGTGCTAATAACTCAACAATATCTTGTGCCATTGCCGGGTAGTTCATTTCATCACTATGAGGAGAAAGCCCGTGGTTACGTAAATCAACGTTAATAACAGTAAAGTGTTCACTTAATGGTTTTGCTATTACATTTAGGTTTTCTAATGATCCAAAAAGCCCATGTATCAAAATAACATTAGGACCTTGCCCTTGTTGCTTGTAATTTAACTGCATACCCGCCTCCTGAAAATTTCGCCATAGTTTGCCGAGCATTGCTCTAAAAAGCAAAAAATACAGCGACTATTTATTAAATTGGGCTTTTGTTTGTTAAATCAACAACAATGAGGTAAATATTAATATGTTTACGGGAGTGCTTGTTGTAACTCGCATTTCTGATTGGTTTGGGTATAATCACACGGGAGAGAAAAATGTGACCCGTAATGACAGGAAGAACATGAAACAAATCGACATAGACGACGAGTTATATCAATATATTGCTAGCAATACGCAAAGTATTGGTGAAAGTGCATCCACTATTTTACGTCGTTTATTAAATCTGAGCGGCGAAAAAATTCAAACCGCAAACGTAGAACTAACTCAAAATAATCAAACTGCGACTACGTCTACCGCCACATTAAAAAGCTCAGAGCCATCTGCTGCTGAGATTTCAAAAAAACAAACGCCTGTAGCTCACTCACCCGTGAAGCAAAAAAGCGATAATGTTTTTAATGTATTAAATAAAGAAGAGCTGGCAATGCAAAAAGGTGTTGTTGGACGCTTTTTGTTTATTTTAAGTGCATTTTACCGCACACATAAAACTGATTTTTCTGCGGTATTAGACATAAAAGGGCGTGACCGTGTTTACTTTGCTACTAGTAAAGAAGCTTTAGTAAATAGCGGTAGTAGTATGAATCCTAAAAACATAACCGATAGTGAATATTGGGTTATGACTAATTCTAATACAACGCGTAAAAAAATGATGCTTCATGAAGTTGCTCTTTGCCTTGGATATAGTGCAGAGCAAGCTGAAAAAATTCGCGATTACCTGTAAGGAAATATAATGGCTATTCACTCAGGCGCAGGCAAAACTGCTCCACAATCGGCACTGGTTAACGTACCTAAATTAGTATCTGCGTATTACTTAAATGAACCTGATCTTGAACAAAATCCAGAGCATTGTGTTGCCTTTGGTACCTCAGGCCACCGTGGTTGTTCTTACGATGTTAAATTTAACGAGTCACACATTTTAGCGATTACTCAGGCTATTTGTGATTACAGAAAACAAAATGACATATTTGGTCCGTTATTTTTAGGCAAAGACACACACGCATTGAGTGAAGCCGCATTTAACTCGGCTATTGAAGTATTAGTTGCTAACGAAGTGCAAGTGATAACGCAAGAAGACGGTGATTTTACACCAACGCCAGTTATCAGCCATGCCATAGTGAGCCACAATAAGCTACACCCAAATGAATTAGCAGACGGGATTGTTGTTACTCCTTCGCATAACCCTCCTGAAGATGGTGGCTTTAAATACAACCCACCTAATGGCGGACCAGCAGATACCGACGTCACTAAATGGATTGAAGACAGAGCTAATCAACTTTTACTAGAAGATTTAGTTGAAGTTGAGTTGTTCCCATTCGCTAAAGCATCGCGTTCTGGCTTTATCCGCTACGAAGATTTAATGACTCCTTATATTGATGACTTAGCAAATATCGTTAATTTAAAAGCAATTAGCGATGCAGGTATCAAAATTGGTATCGATCCACTAGGTGGTTCAGGCATCAACTTTTGGCCAGTCATTGCAAAAAAATATAATTTAGATTTAACCGTAGTTAATGATGTTGTTGATCCACGTTTTGCTTTTATGCCACTTGATAAAGACGGCAAAATTCGTATGGATTGTTCATCACCTTATTCAATGGCAAATCTTATTGCACTAAAAGATGATTTTGATGTGTCTATTGGTAACGACCCTGACTACGATCGTCACGGTATTGTAACGCCAGATGGCTTAATGAATCCAAACCACTTTTTAGCAGTGGCAATCGATTACTTACTTAAACACCGTGATTGGAATGAAACCGTAGAAATTGGTAAAACATTGGTTTCTAGCTCTATGATCGACAAAGTAGCTGCTCGAAACAACCGTAAGGTTAAAGAAGTACCAGTAGGCTTTAAATGGTTTGTTGAAGGCTTAAGCAAAGGCAAGCTTGCCTTTGGTGGCGAAGAAAGCGCAGGTGCTGCATTCTTACGTTTTGATGGCTCTGTATGGTGTACAGATAAAGACGGCTTCATTATGGGTCTACTCGCTGCAGAAATACTTGCTGTGACAGGTAAAACGCCATCAGCGCTTTATAAAGAATTAGAACAAGAGTTTGGCTCTCCAATTTATAAACGCCTAGATGCACCAGCCACAAGCGGTCAAAAATCACGTTTAAAAGCATTGAGTGCTTCTGATGTAAAAGCAGATACACTTGCTGGCGAGCCTATTTTGCAAAAATTGACTCATGCACCAGGTAACGATGCCGCCATTGGTGGTTTAAAAGTGGTTACTGAAAATGGTTGGTTTGCAGCGCGTCCATCAGGTACTGAAGATATTTATAAAATATACCTTGAATCATTTAAAGGTGAAGAGCATTTAGCGTTACTTGAAAAAGAAGCTAAAAAGCTTGTAGATTCAGTTATAAGCTAACTTAATCTAATAATTTTAAAACGGCTGATTTATTCAGCCGTTTTCGTTTCTATACCTTGTGTATTTATAAAAATATATGCATAAGAGTCTACTCTCACATTATTTTTAAAGGGCTTATTACATGTCAGCCAATCCATCTTACTTAAATGAATTAAAACAAACAGGCAATTTTTTAACGCTTAGTCGTGACAACGAATGGCATTTAGATGCAGGTGAGTTTGTTTTAGATAATGGGACTCGTGTAAATATACACGATACCGGAGTCATTGAGTTTCAACCTGCTGTTACAACGTCAAAAGATGTAGTTTATTCAAGCGCTGTACACGGTAACGAAACTGCGCCAATTGAAATTTGTGATGCACTTATTAAACAAATTATAAAAGGCGAGCTGATACTTAAGCAGCGTGTTTTGTTTATTTACGGTAATCCACAATCAATTAATATTGGCCTGCGTTTTGTAGAAGAAAACTTAAATAGATTATTTAATGGTCACCATACAATTGAAGGTGTACCAATGAATAATGAGCGAAACCGCGCTGCAAAGCTTGAGCGATACGTAAGCGATTTTTATACACGTGGCGAGCAAGGCAGTAGCCGATGTCATTACGACTTACACACTGCAATTAGAGGCTCTAAAAACGAAAAATTTGCTGTGTATCCATTTTTACATGGTAAGCCATGGAAAAAGTCGCAGCTACAATTTTTATTGAGCTGTGGTGTAAATACCGTACTTATGATGAAATCTCCTGCAACAACATTTAGCTATTATTCGTCATTTATACACGGTGCTGATTCTTTTACGGTAGAGCTGGGTCAAGTTAAGCCATTTGGTCAAAACGATATGGCTCGCTTTGAAAAAACAAAGCAAACCTTAACTGCATTAATTAGTCAAAATGAAGTTAAATATCCTGAATTTAATGCAAATGATTTTGAATTATTTGCTGTCCATCGCACAATTAATAGAACGCAGAACGATTTTAGCTTTCCTTTTTCTGACGATGCCGAGAACTTTACTGGCTTTGCGAAAGGTGAACTACTTGCAACCGACGGTGATACAGCGATTTACGCTGACGTTGAAGGAGAGGCTATTATTTTTCCAAATGCGAGCGTAGCATTAGGGCAAAGAGCACTCCTTACTGTTATTCCAATGGATATTGATAGCAATTTCGTCTAATTTAACTCATCAGACCACTAGTAACTTAAAGTTAACTATATGATTACTATTAATTAAAGTAACCGTATCGTTAACTTGCCACTTATTTAACCAGTATTTGCTTTTGTTTCGTCCCAGATCTGTTGAATAACACTTTACGTTAACGTAAAGTGTTGGCAGCTTTAATTAAAGATAGTGCAGATGTTGCAAAGTTTAACCAGCAACAATCACCCACAATAATAATTTAAAGGGGCACTGTTTTACCGACAACAAAAGAAGGTAGGTTATGAGTAATCCAAATAACGTATCGCTGAATATTAACCACGAGCTTGAATTTATTGATGGTCAAGCGCTTAATATTCCAACCCTTAGTATTTTAACTGAGGACGGCGACATTCATCCTAGTGCAACCGCACCTGACATTTCAAAACATACCGCTATTAAGTTATATGAAACAATGCGTTTTATACGTTTGTTAGATGAACGTATGCAAGGCGCGCAGCGCCAAGGCCGTGTTAGTTTTTATATGCAATGCCTAGGCGAAGAAGCCGCAGTTACAGCCTCTGCTGCTGCACTTGATCAAGACGATATGATCATGGCTCAATATCGTGAACAGGCAGCCCTGCATTATCGTGGCTTTACGCTTGATCAATTTATGAACCAAATGTTTTCAAATGAATTGGATTTAGGCAAAGGCCGTCAAATGCCAATTCACTATGGTTCTAAAGCGCTAAACTACATGACGATTTCATCGCCATTGGGTACGCAAATACCACAGGCAACGGGTTATGCATATGGCCAAAAAATAAAGCACATCGACGTTAAAACAGGCGAGCTTGCCAGCACAATTGATAATGTGACTATTTGTTACTTTGGTGAAGGTGCTGCATCTGAAGGTGACTTTCATGCCGGTTTAAATATGGCCGCTGTTCACAGAGCGCCGGTTATATTTTTTGCACGTAATAACGGATATGCAATATCAACCCCTGCTGATGAGCAATTTAAAGGCGATGGTATTGCCTCGCGTGGTGTGGGTTATGGCATTAAAACAATTCGTGTTGATGGCACAGATGCACTTGCTGTTTATGCGGCAACTAAAAAAGCACGCGAAATAGCCTCAACACAAGGTGAACCTGTACTTATTGAATCGATTGCTTATCGTTTAGGTGCGCACTCTACGTCAGACGATCCAAGTGGTTATCGCTCTAAAGATGAAGAAGCTAATCATCAAACGTGCCCTATTGATAAATTTAGAAAATGGTTGGTCAAGCAAGACTGGTTAAACGAAGAAGACGATATAAAAGCAAAAGAGTCGATTCGTGAAGAAATTTTAGCCGCGCTTAAACGTGCTGAAGTTGTTGCAAAGCCCGCTTTAGAAGAACTGGTATCTGACGTTTACGATACACCAATTCCATTATTGCAACGCCAGTACGAGCAACTAAAAGAACATATAAAACAGCATCCAGATGCTTACCCAGTAACCGCAGGGAGAATTAAGTAATGGCTAAAATGAACATGCTCCACGCAATTAACTCTGCTCTCGATATTACGATGAATGAAAACCCTCAAGCCTGTATTTTTGGTGAGGATGTTGGTTACTTCGGTGGTGTATTTAGAGCAACATCGGGCTTACAAGAAAAGTACGGTAAACATCGTGTTTTTAATACGCCTTTAACCGAGCAAGGTATTTTAGGCTTTGCTAATGGTTTAGCGGCATTTGGTGCACCTGCATTGGCAGAAATTCAATTTGCGGATTATATTTTCCCAGCGTTTGATCAAATAGTAAATGAAGCCGCTAAATTTCGTTATCGCAGTGGTAATGAATTTAATGTAGGTAACTTAACTATTCGTACACCTTATGGTGGCGGTATTGCCGGTGGTTTATACCATTCACAATCACCCGAAGCGTATTTTGCGCACACACCGGGTTTGAAAGTAGTTGTACCGCGTAACCCTTATCAAGCTAAAGGTTTATTACGTGCATCAATTAAAGACGATAACCCGGTCATATTTTTTGAGCCTAAGCGTTTATATCGCGCATCAATTGGCGAAGTGCCAGAAGAAGATTATAGTATTGAATTAGGCACGGCTGAAGTAGTGCAAGAGGGTGCCGATATTACGCTCTTAGCGTGGGGTGCTCAAATGGAGATTATTGAAGATGCAGCAAAGCAAGCAAGTGAGCAAGGTATAAGCTGTGAAGTTATTGACCTTCGTAGTATTTTACCATGGGATGTTGAAACGATTGCTAAATCGGTTATTAAAACCGGCCGTTTAATCGTGAGTCATGAAGCGCCTATAACCAATGGCTTTGGGGCAGAGATAGCCGCAACAATACAACAAGAGTGTTTCTTGCATTTAGAGTCGCCAATTTTACGTGTATGTGGTCTAGATACGCCATACCCGCTGGCACTTGAAAAAGAATACGTACCAGATGCACTAAAAGTGTTGGCTGCAATTAAACAATCAATGGATTTTTAGGGGTTACCATGGCTAAAGATTTTATATTACCCGATATTGGTGAAGGCATTGTTGAATGCGAAGTAGTTGAATGGCTAGTACAAGAAGGCGATACCGTATCTGAGGATCAGCCAATTTGCGATGTTATGACAGACAAAGCATTAGTACAAATTCCGGCAGTGCATGATGGCGTTATTTCAAAGCTATATTATCTAAAAGGTGAGATTGCTAAAGTACATGCCCCTTTATTCGCTATGGATGTAGCAGGTGAAAACACTAACAATGAAGTAGTACAAGAGCCAGTACAAGCTGAAAATAAAACTAATGATGCAGCTGATGTGGTTGAGGACTTTATATTACCGGATATTGGTGAAGGTATTGTTGAGTGTGAGATTGTTGATTGGTTAGTTGCTGAAGGCGACGAAATAGAAGAAGACCAAGCGGTTTGTGACGTAATGACCGACAAAGCATTAGTACAAATTCCGGCAAAATATACAGGCACAGTAAAAAAACTATATTACCAAAAAGGCGAAATAGCAAAAGTACATAGCCCGTTGTTTCAAATGACAATTGCAGGCAGTGCAGCAAAACCAAATGTTGATATAAACCAAGCGGTCGTAAAGGCTCAAACTAATGCCGTCGCTGAAAAAGTTGCCCCTGTTAAAACGCAGCAAGCTGCTAAAGTTATCAATCAAAAAGCGGTTGCATCACCTGCGGTTCGTCGTAAAGCACGTGAACTAGATGTTGATTTAACCTGTGTACCAGGTAGTGGTAAAAATGGCCGTATTTACAAGCAAGATATTGAAGTGTTTGTAAAAGGCGAAGTGCCAAATACTATTGATACTTCACCGCTTAATAGCGATGCTTCTCAAAGTGCAGTACAAAACCAAACACAGAATCAAAGCGGTGGCGTACGAGTAGAGCAAATTAAAGGCATTAAAGCGGCCATGGCCAAGCAAATGGTAGCTTCGGTTTCAACTATTCCGCACTTTACGTTTAGTGATGAAATAGACTTAACACAGCTTATAGCTTTGCGTAGCGCTTTAAAAGAGCAGTACAAAGCACAAGGCGTTAAGCTCACCATGATGCCATTTTTTGTAAAAGCACTCTCGCTAGCAATGAAAGAGTACCCTGTACTTAATTCTAAAGTGAACGATGAATGCTCAGAGCTTACCTACTATAACGATCATAATATCGGTATAGCGGTTGATTCTAAAATTGGCTTGTTAGTGCCTAATATTAAATCGTGCCAGAGTAAAAGCATTATTGATGTGGCAAATGATTTAACCCGCTTAACTCATTCAGCGCGAGAGGGCCGTGTTGCACCCGATGATTTAAAAGGTGGGACAATTAGCATCTCTAACATTGGTGCTATTGGCGGCACTATCGCGTCCCCTATAATTAATAAACCAGAAGTGGCTATTGTTGCGCTTGGTAAACTACAGCATTTACCGCGTTTTGACGAAAGTGGGCAAGTTGTAAGTAAAGCTATCATGCAAGTGAGCTGGTCTGGCGATCATCGCGTTATTGATGGCGGCACTATTGCTCGCTTTAATAACCTATGGAAATCGTACTTAGAAAACCCATCGGCAATGATGATGGCTATGAGTTAATAGCTAAATCGTTAATATGTAATAAAAACCAGCTTTTAGCTGGTTTTTTGTTTTAATGTCAGCTGTTTTTAATTAAGATACAAATGTTACTAAAAAGTAATAAAGTTAACCCCGTTAGGGAATATAAAAAATAACACTAAGGAAATTTCATGGAACATTATATGAATGCGTTGCGTAGCTACGCAGATTTTTCAGGCCGTAATCGTCGTAAAGCATTTTGGATGTTTATGCTAATTAATATTATTTTTTCGCTTTTAACAAGTGTTATAGATGGTATTACAAACACAATGTTCGTAAGCTCAATATATAGCTTAGCTTTATTGATCCCTCAATTGAGTGCGGGTGCACGTCGTTTACACGACACAGGCCGTTCAGGATGGTGGCAGCTACTTTGGTTAGTGCCAGTAATCGGCTGGATTGTTTTAATTGTTTTCCTTGCTCAAGATTCACACGAAGGCGAAAATGATTTTGGTCCAAATCCAAAAGAATTAGCAGTAGAACCTGCAACTGTATAAGTAAGAATAACTTAACATGTTAAAAGCTCAGCAATTGCTGAGCTTTTTTGTTTTTTTATTTCTCATTCTTTTAAATTTCAGCAAAAAAATACAACCCATAACCAACTATTAATGCGGGAATAGACGTATAAAGTGTAGCTATAACTGCAGCTTTAGGCGCCATTGCTATTGCTGGAAATAACGCATCACCATCGTTAGAAATTGCGTTTCCTGCTAAAGCACTAAAGGGAATAATGCCTTGAATATAAAGTGTTGTAACAATTATTTGCGGGCCACAGCCGGGTAAAAATCCAATAAGCACTGCAATTAATGGGGCTAAATAGGCGTAATGTACAAACCACGTTTTTAAATCAAGTCCTGCAATGTTAACCAAAATCTCAAATAGCATAAAAGAGGCTACAACCCATGCCGTTACAAAATGGGTATCTTGTAATACTTTTATTATTTTAGAAGGGGGGTTACATGCATCGTCTTCTGACGTTACTTCTTGATAGCTTTCACCTCTTGACGAAAGCGCCCAAATACTAACAATAAATAAAGCCATTACCGCACCAAATAGCGTAATTACAGTGCTTGTGCTTGAACCAAACTGTGAAAAATCAACATTAAACGCAATCAAAAAGGCAATTATAAGGCTTGGGATAATTGCTACCATCCAAACCGGTTTACTGATTTTAATAATGTTAGTTGAGAGTATTTTAATTTGGTGCTTTTGTTCTTGCGCGGTTGGGCGTAAAAAGTCTTTTTTGTGTATTGTAGTAACCAGTAAACCACTGAATGTACCCACAACTAACCCTATCCCCATAATTAACAAGCCTTCAGTAGGGCGGGTAGCAAGTAATAAAAACGCTGCATCGCCCATTGTAGCTGTTAGCACAGCAACAATAGCACCAAAGCTTGCTTGACCTTTTGTAAATTGAGTAACCACAATAATAGCCCCACCACAGCCAGGTAATGCACCTAAAACCGCTGCAAAGCTAATTTCTAAAATAGGGGACTTGGCACTTAAATAACTAAGCTCTAATTGAGGTAAGTGTTCTATAGCGTAGTAATAAATTAAAAGGGTAGCAGCAACAAACACACTCACTTGAAAAAATGCATCACTGAGTGCGGTCATTGTAATTTCGCGTAATTGCGGTATTGCAAGGCAAGTTAAAATAAATAAAGGCAGCAGTAAGCGTTTATTTTGGCTCAAAAATCGTTTTGAGGCAGGAGTAATAAAACCAATGTGAGGAAGTGAAATCATACAATGCGACCTAATAAATTAACTAGGTCACACTGTATATTTTAATTAAATGATAATCAATATCATTAGCATCTATTTAAATCGATTACTCTGTTTGAGTTTTTCGATAGCTAAATCTAAGTTAGTTTAAACTTAAATTTTAGGCTGTGATTAAATAGAACTACTTACGCTGAAATTCAGAGTTTGTATTCCACGTTGGCCACTGTTCTGTTTCAGAAATATCAAAACCTACCTTATAAAATAATTGTAAGTCTTGAACAGCACCCGATAAATCCCATTCATCACGGTAACGGTCACATGGTTGATGGTAACAACCGCGAAGTACTAAGCTCATACGTTTACGGTAATTAGCCGTTTCTTCATCAGCAGCGACGGTTCCGCCACCTGCGTACATAGCCGGAATACCCATGTTAGCGAATGCAAAGTGATCAGAGCGGTAATAACCACCCGATGATGGTTTAGGATCACCTGATATTGTTCTGCCTTGCTCTTTAGCTGCAGTTTCTAAAAACTCATCCATTTGTGATTTACCTATACCAACCACATTCATGTCTTTTACTTTGCCTAATAAATTTAAGCTATCCATGTTTATGTTAGCGACTGTTTTATCCGCTGCAATTACTGGATTTGCCGCATAGTATTTAGAACCTAATAAGCCTTGCTCTTCAGCAGTTACCGCTAAAAATGTCATTGAGCGGCTAGGGTGCTTAGGTAGTTTAGTAAAGGCTTCAGCTACTTCAATTAGCCCAGCGGTACCCGTTGCATTGTCGTGAGCACCGTTATAAATTTGATCGCCTTTACGTGTTTTATCTGTACCTAAGTGATCCCAATGAGCCGAGTAAATAACATGCTCATCTGGTTTTTCACTACCAGGTAAAGTGGCGATAAAGTTATACGACACCGATTTTTTAATCGTGTTTTTAATACTAACAGAAGCAGTTAAATCGCCCATATCAACATGGTAAGCACCTTTAGCAGCATTCGTTTTAACGGTATCAAAATCTAAACCTGCTTTAGTAAAAAGCTCTTTTGCTACGTCAGTTGTAACCCAGCCTTCAACGGCTACGCGGTCCATATTGTTGTTTTCTTTTTGAAAACCAAACTGCTCGCCGCTCCACGAGTTTTCAACAACCGACCACGGGTAGGATGCAGGTGCTGTTTCATGAATAATAATTGCACCTGCGGCACCACGGCGACTCGCTTCTTCGTATTTGTATGTCCAACGCCCATAATAGGTCATTGCGTCGCCAGTAAATAAAGCAGGGTCTTTTGTTGCAAAACCCGGATCGTTAACCAGCATTACAACCGTTTTGCCCTTAACGTCTAAACCTTCGTAATCATTCCAATTGTATTCAGGTGCGTTAACGCCGTAGCCCACAAATACAAGTTCAGAGTTTTCAATGCCTTCTTGAGCGCTTATGCGGCTGCTACCCATAACCATGTCTTTTTTGTATTGGTAGTCTTTACCGCCAATACTAAGCACCATGTTCGAATCAGCTTCTAAAGAAACTAATGGCACTTCTTGTAAGTAACTGTCGCCATTACCTGGTTTTAAACCTAAAGCTTTAAACTGCGCAGTTAAATAATCAAGCGTTAGCTTTTCGCCAGGTGATGAAGGAGCGCGACCACCAAATTCGTCTGATGCGAGTACTTTTACATGTTTAGCCAATTCATCAGCTTGAATACTGTTATAACCATTTGTTACATCAGTAGGTGTAATACTTGTTGTTGCGCAACCTGCTAAAACAGCAGTAGCGAGGAGTGTGAGAGAGAAATAATGTTTCATGTCAGCTCTTTTTTTGTTTTAAGTTGTGATTAGTATATTAACTTCTATTAAGTAGAACCAGTTTTTGCGGTAAACTTCTCGTAAATTATAGGCATAAATTGTTAAAGGTTTAAATGAAGCGTTTTACTCCCCCCGAGCAGTGGCAAATCAGTAGTCTAGAAACAGGTGCATTTGCGCATTTACGTGAGCTGTTTAAAGTTAACGAATTAACAGATTGGCCGGCGCCGCAGTGGTTTTCTCCATTTTTAACCGCTATTAATGCGAATAATATTCCTATTACTTTTGAAGATGATGCAAAGGTAGATTTTGGCGATCGTTATTACGAACAAGTTATTTTTGAAACGGGTGTTGTACCTACACGCAGTGAGAACTGGCATGACTTATTTGGTGGCTTTATTTGGTGTTTATTTCCTAAAACCAAAGCACTTATTAACCAGCGTCATGTGCAAGATATAGCTGAGCATGGTTTGCAAAAGCGTACTAAGCATCGTAATGCACTAACGCTCTTTGATGAATGTGGTGTTGTATTAGCTATAAGTGAGAGTAAATGGCAGCAGTGGCTTAGCGATCATCAATGGAAAACAGCATTTGTTGAGCATAAAAGCGAATGGGGAAAAAGCATTAAAGCGTTTATGTTTGGCCATGCTAATTATGAAATGCTCACCAAACCTTATATAGGTTTAACGGGTAAAGCATTGTTTGTTTGTGTACCGGATGAAATATTTTGTAAAGATTTAGTTACTCAATATCAGTACCTAGACCAAGCCCTTTATGAGATGATTAATACAGATAACTGCTTAGCCGATAACAAACAGCTTTCACCACTGCCTTTATTAGGTGTGCCTGGCTGGCATGACGAAAACAAAGACGACTCTTTTTACAACAATACAGATTATTTTAGAGCGAAACGAAGGATACGAACATGATAGAAGTTGCTGGGCTTAAAAAGAAATTTAAGCTAACTAAAGATCACAAAAAAAATAAAATAGACGACATCGACCCTCGTGAAGATAAAGATTACTTTCACTCAGTACGAGATGTGAGTTTTAGCTGCGCAAAGGGTGAAGTACTTGGGTTGCTAGGCCCAAATGGTGCGGGTAAAACAACTACACTTAGAATGATTTCAACCGCGTTAAAGCCCGATGAAGGTTCAATAACAATTGCCGGAAACGACATTGTAAAAAAACCGCTACTGGGGCGTAAGTCTATCGGTTTTTTATCGGGCTCTACCGGTTTGTATGGCCGCTTAACTGTAAAAGAAAACATAGAGTATTTTGCAAAGCTCCACGGTATGAGCAAAAGCGATATTGCATCGCGTTGTGATGAGCTATTTACATTGCTTGATATGCATAAGTTTGTAGATAAACGCGCAGAAAACCTATCAACAGGTATGAAGCAAAAAGCAAATATTGCGCGTGCTGTTGTTCATCGCCCAGCAGTTGTTGTGCTTGATGAGCCAACAACGGGTCTGGATATAATGACCACGCAAACCGTTATTCAATTTATTAAGGGTTTAAAGGCGCAAGGTACTCCTGTTATTTTTTCGACCCATCATTTAGATGAAGTTGCACTTTTATGTGACCGAGTCGCTGTAATTAACGAAGGTATTAGCTGCTTCGACGGAACAGTAGATGAATTTAAACAAGCAGGTAATAGTGATGAGCTTAATCAAGCGTTTATGAACATATTAACGGAGAAACATGATGTTTGAGGTATTTAAAAAGGAATTAAGAGAGTTATTACGCGACAAAAAAACGCTATTATTTGTTGTTGCGCTTCCTGTCGCTATATTTCCGTTATTGTTTGCCGTAATGGCATTTATAAGCTCACAAGCAGCAATGGACGCAGAACAAAAAGTAAATACGTATGCCATTATTAATGGTGAATATGCACAAGAATTTACTGATAAAGTGTTTTATCACAAAAGTTTTGAGCTTTATAAAGGTGCTAAAACCTTTAATAACATTGAAGAGCTTAAAGCTGGCGTTATAGCTGGCGATATTGATATGGGTATTTATTTACCAAGCCATGCTGAGCAAACACTAGATAATGGTGAACAAAGTCAGTGGCAGGTTGTTTTTAACGATTCAAAATCTATTAACTTTTTATTCGAACGCGTTAAAGAGCTAGCAAAAGAATACAGTGACGTACTGCAAACTCAAAAGCTAATCAGTTTTGGTATTGAAGAGTCTGTTCAAAAATCTATTCTTAACCCAATTGAAGTAATTAAGGTGGATACAGCCGATAAACGTGAAAACCTTGGCGAAAAAATTGGCGGGTTTTTACCTTACTTACTTATACCATTAGTACTAATGGGGGCTACTTATCCCGCTATTGATTTAGGCGCTGGCGAAAAAGAACGCGGCACGCTAGAAACACTCCTACTAACACCTATTACGCGTACAGAGCTGGTGCTTGGTAAATTTATAACTTTGTTAACTACATCCATTGCCTCCACAACCATAACGGTCTTAAGTATGGGCTGCTGGATAGCACTGGCGTTAGCATTTGCCGATCTAGATTTTATTAAAGCGGCATTTAGTACATTAGCGGTAACCGATTTACTGATGATATTTGTATTGCTACTGCCTGTGGCTGCTATATTTTCGGCTTTGGCACTGGCTATATCTATTTATGCACGTACGTTTAAAGAAGCACAAAACTATATGGCCCCCTTAAGTATGGGCGTGTTTTTCCCTATTATTATTTCAATAATGCCAAATATGGAGCTTACTGCTAAAACAGCATTCATTCCTGTTACAAACGTGGCTTTAGCAATTAAAGAAATAGTAAAAGGGACTGTTGATTACACATTTGTAGGCTTAATATTTTTAGCAACTGCAATCATTGCAGCCGGAC
>NZ_PJBR01000088.1:0-18545 GCF_002863625.1 Pseudoalteromonas sp. MelDa3
CGCATAAAGGCCGCATAAATGCGGCCTTTAAAGTAGTCAGTTTAAGTGCTTAGTAAATAAATAGACGTTAGAATTTAGCTAAATTATTTTTACTGTCCTTGTCGACTAGCTTAATGTAAGGATCTACCCCCGCAAATAGTGGTTTTTCTTTTACTTTAAGCTCAATAGTATTGGTACCAGATACTATTTGATGCTTTTGCGAGTAAATAACAAAGTCTTCAGCGAGTAAGTTTTCAGGGTCGTCGCTAAATAATGCAATATCAATTAGCTCATCGAGTGGTTGCTCGGTTTCTTCACCTTGGCCATCCGCACGCTGTTTAACGGCTTCTACGCTAAGTGTTACAGTATAAAATCCTTCGCTATCAACGCTATCTGTAACTGAAACGTCTTTCATCTCAAGCTCATACAAAGTGATATATTTAAACTGATCGTCAATAAAACTTTGTTCTGCTTGCGTTGCGTCTTGTTTTAAATAGCTAAGTAAATCAAGCGTAGTTGGGTATGGCGTTGACTGGTACTGAAATTCATTTAAAAATGCTTTGAGTGCATTATTTAAA
Organism: Pseudoalteromonas sp. MelDa3; assembly: GCF_002863625.1. Lineage (NCBI taxonomy): Bacteria > Pseudomonadati > Pseudomonadota > Gammaproteobacteria > Alteromonadales > Pseudoalteromonadaceae > Pseudoalteromonas > Pseudoalteromonas sp. MelDa3. Next base: position 558 of record NZ_PJBR01000088.1, read on the forward strand.
CGTTTTTCACCTAAACGATCATAAATCGCCATCATCACAACTGATCCTTTATTGTAATGAAGATATTGTTGCGACTGTGTTTTATATAGTGGCATTTCTTCAAAGGCTTCCCCTGTACGCCCTATTAAGTACCTATCAAGCTCATATTTTAAAAACTTACGTAGCTTCTCTGCGCCAAAGCGTTTCTCAAGCACCATAAGCGCACTGTACTGTGAAAGCGTTTCAGAAATAACCGCGCTCCCCTCTACATTAGCCGCCGATACTTGATGCCCCCACCATTGGTGCGCTACTTCATGTGCGGTAACATAGTAAGGGTAGTCAACTTTACTCTCATCTCTTAAGTCTGTAATAAACCCCATGCTTTCGGAGTATGGCACTGTGTTGGCAAAACTTTGTGCAAACGAGCGATACTTAGGAAATTCAATAATACGTAGTTGTTTATGCTGATACGGCCCAAATGCTTGTGTAAAGTAATCTATCGAGTCTTGTACCGACTCAATCATACGGTCAACATTCCATGCATGATTTTTGTGGTAGTACACCTCAATATTTACCCCATTATGCTCAACCTTTTTACTTTCAAGCTCAGCTGAAAGCACCGCATAAAAGTTTAAAATAGGTGCATCCATTTCATAAACAAAAGTGCGGCGTCCATCTTGTACACTTTCACTTTGTAAATACCCTGGGGTAATCGCAAATTGCGACTCATCGGTGGTTACCGTCGCCTTAAAGTTAATAAACCCATTAGCTGCACCAAAATCACTTTGTGTATAGTACTGACTGTCTTCTAGCTTATGGGCACGTTCAAGCTCAGGTAAATCATGCTTACGGCGCTCAAATTTGTCAGCTACTTGTAAACCACGGTTATAGCCAAAGCTAGGAAGGAGTTCCAAATTATTAATAAAAGTGCCATTGGCAACCAATTGTGTATCAGAGCCTTGATCAGTAAAGCCTGTATGATCGCGAGTAACCGACAGTTGTCCTTCTCTTATTTCGTTTGGCATAAGCGGCTGCTCAAACTCAAACCATGCTGAGTAAAGCGCTGGTAATTTTTCAACTATCTTACCGCCTGCCATGGCTACATCCCAACTTTTAGCGTGTTGAGGTGAGGTGATCAATACTCGCGTAATTGGCTCGTTAGAGGTATTGGTAAATTTAATTTTTGCCACAGCACTTAAAGCACGCTTTTTTGGATAAATATCAACAGTTAAGTCAACATCGGTCACCATAGGCACTGCTAAGTCTTTGTATTGTGCAAACTGCTGCTCATAACTTATTTGCTTGTCTTGAAACTCATCGCTCGTAGTAAACTCATTCAAAACTCGCGTGTTGTTATAAATATTGTAGCCTGCACCAACAAACACTAATGCACTAATAACCGCAACCGCTTGCCCTTTTAACGACATATTATAACGAAGCATAGACAGGCGTGTGCCCAGCGTTTGTGAAGGACCACGATGCCATAACGCAAACCCAACAATCGCTAAAACAAGACTTAACGCCCCCCAATATAATGTGTACCAATGCGCGCCTTGTAAAAAGTGCCCATAACCATTTATATCAGAATACGGTACGCTACTGCTTTGCGAAAAGTGATACATATGATGCTCAAACCCATAAGAACCCATTACTTTTTGCGCTATGTAATACAAAATAAACAAGCCCATTCCTACATATTTATTCGGGCTAATAATTTGTAAAAAGAAGGCGAGTACCGTCAGCATAATTAACGGTAAAATCGATAAATAAACAATCCTAAATAAATACTGTCCTAGCTCTAAATTAAATTGACCTTTAAATAACTGAACTGTAATTGTGAGTATCATTCCCACGAGGAACAACCCAGAAATAGCGGCGATTAAAGCCAGTATTTTTGACACCCAAAAAACACTGTTATGTACAGGAAAGCTGTCAACAATATCGCCCATGCCACTTTGTCGCTCTCGCCACACAAGCTCAGCACTATAAAAAGCGATAATAACAAACAAAAATAAACCGGAAATACCACTAATAACATTTACCATATTCTGAGTTAAAGGCCAGTTAGTAGTGCCATAAGCACCAATAGGCGCAAACAGAGGGATCATAAGCGTTACAATGCTTACACCCGCTAAAATCATAAAAGGAGCACTAAATATAACTTGTTTAAGTTCGAATATACTGCGCATTATTAGCTGAGATTTAGTACTAACCCCCGCTGATTTATAATTTTTAGCACTATTGATAAGTGCAGCTTGTTTATTTTGTACAAAAGCAGAGACTTTAAATTGCTTCTTCTGTTTTTTAGTTACTATGCGATTGCTTAGCTTTCCAAGGCCAAAAAACATTGCAACACTGATTGCCACCCACAATATACGGTTAACTAAAAGGTCACCTGTGAGCGTTAGCACTTCTGTGTTTTTATCATTTACAGTCCAATAACGTGTTAAATCAATTAACGAACCAGAGCCAAATGGGTCGGCGTAAACAACAATATTTCTAAATGCTAAATCATCAAAGTAAACGCCGGCAATTTGATAGGCTATAAAAATCACAACAGCTGCTACATACACCGACATCATGGTTTTAAAATAGACCGCTACACTATTAAAAATAGCCGAAAGCACAAGTAAACTTGGCACGGCTAAATAAAGATAAGGCGCAGCGTAGTACATTAGCTTATTAGGACCAATCAATTCGCCATCGAGCCAGCCAACTAATAAACCAAATTGCGACCCTAAAAACACACCCAATGGCACGCTTAAAAACACAATAAGTACAACCAAGTAAGCACCAAAAAAACGTCCTGATTGATAAGCAAGAGGATTAACGGGCTTACTAAAAACCAGCTCATCCATTTTGCTTTCACTGTTGCGAATAGCAGAGCTGGCAACGAAGTTAACCACTAAAAACATAGCGAGTGTACAAAATGTAACGGTTAAAAGCATAATAGAGAAAGGCGAGTTCATATGAACATTCGCCCCACCTAACGGAAACTTACTACTGGAGCTTATAAAAAACGCCATAAAAAAGAATATTAATGAGGTCACATAAAACGAAGGCTGACGCACAAAATAGCGCAGCTCAAACGCGAGCATATTAAAAAACATAGCGCCCCCTTATGCTACTTGGCTGTTACGATGATTAAGCAACGTAGAAAAATACACATCTTCTAGGTTTGCACTGCTGAGCTCAAAACCTTCAGGGGCTTGTTCGGCTAATACATGTAATATGGTTTTCCCTGCAAATAAGCGCTTAGAAATAACAGGCAGTTGCGGTTCAAGCTCTAGCGCTTCCTCTTGGCTCATGGCTTTGCGCCAGATTTGCCCTTGGAGTTTATCGGTAAGGGCAATTGGGTTGCCCTCTAATAGTATTTTACCGCCAGTCAACACCGCCATGTTTGGGCAAAGCTCTGCTACATCTTCAACAATGTGGGTCGATAATATAACTACTTTTTGCTCGCCTAAGCTTACTAACAAGTTATGAAAACGATTACGTTCCTCTGGATCTAGCCCCGCTGTTGGTTCATCAACGATTAGTAAATCAGGGTCGCCTAATAACGCTTGTGCAATACCAAAACGCTGGCGCATACCGCCCGAAAAGCCACTGACCGCTTTTGAGCGATGTTGATATAAATTAGTGTGCGCAAGTAATCCTTCAACCGACTCTTTACGCTCTGCTTTATTATGAATACCCTTTAAAACAGCCATATGGTCCAGTAAGTCGTAAGCACTAACACGCGGGTACACACCAAAATCTTGTGGTAAGTAACCTAAGCGTTGGCGCAGTGCCTGTGGGTCTTTAAATACATCAATGCCATCAAAAGTAATTGAACCTGAATCAGCCGACTGCAGTGTTGCAATGGTACGCATAAGCGATGATTTACCTGCGCCATTTGGCCCAAGCAATCCAAACATCCCTTTACCGATAGATAAATCAACACCTTGTAGTGCATGTACGCCGTTATCGTAGGTTTTAGATAACCCAATTATTGATAGCATTTTTACTTCCTTGAATATGAGTAATTATTTTTATAATGTTTTATATCACAAGAAAAACAGGAACATAAGTTACTTGTTAGTTAAATTTGTAACAACAAATAAACATAATTTAAACTCATAACACTTGCCTGCACTGTATTCACTCGGTATAAAAACCACATATACTTTTTATAAGAAGCGAAAAGCCATGCAAGATCACCAAAGCCAGCCGTTAAATGACTTTATAGAATATCCACACAACGAAATGCTAAATCGTGCTAACGAGTTTTTACAAACCAGCCAACGCCGCCATAGCATTCGCAGCTTTAGCGATCGCCCAGTACCAAAAAATATTATTGAAGCATGTATAAAAGCAGCTGGCACAGCACCTAGTGGAGCGAATCATCAGCCTTGGCATTTTGTGGCTATAAACAGTAGCGATGTAAAAAAACAAATAAGAGAAGCCGCCGAAAAGCTAGAGCGTTCTTTTTACGAAGGCAGAGCAGGTGAAGAATGGTTAGATGCGCTAAAGCCGTTAGGTACCGACGCCAATAAACCTTATTTAGAGCATGCACCTTGGCTTATAGCTGTATTTAGTCAAAAAAAGGGCGGTGTAAGCACCGATGATAAAAATACGAATTATTATGTGCATGAGTCTGTTGGTTTAGCTACCGGCTTTTTAATTCAAGCTTTGCACCGCAGTGGTTTGTCAACCCTTACTCATACTCCAAAGCCAATGAGCTTTTTAACCGACATATGTAATCGCGATAGAGATAATGAACGCCCATACATGCTACTTATTGCAGGCTACCCAAGTGATGATGCAACAATACCGGCTCATGCACTGGATAAAAAATCACTCGATGAAATAGCTACGTTTATTTAGTATCTTCTTGTCGGCAAAACCACTCATATAGCAAAGCAATGATCGACTCAACTTTTGGATCGGTCAATGAGTAATAAATAGTGTGCCCTTCTCTGCGAGTAGCAACCATATCTGCCTTGCGTAAACTTGCTAAATGCTGAGATAACGCTGACTGTGCTAAAGGTACATTTTTATTTAGCTCACCTACACTTTGCTCACCTTGTAATAAACTACATAAAATCATTAAGCGATTTTTGTTAGCCATTAATTTTAAAAACTGTTCGGCTTGCTCTGCGTTGACAGCTAGTTGTTCAATATTCATTTTATTATTTCTCTTTTTGATACCTTTTTAAGTATAGACTTTTACATTAGTAAGTTCTAATATAATTAACATTAGGTTTTACTAATATTAAGATGGCCATGAAACTAGCGATGCCATTTTATTAATCGGCGGAAGTGCTGTAGCAGTATCCGCACTATTAAGTTACTTTATATAAAGTAACTTTCAGTTTTTAACGTTATTTATAAGTATTAACTCAATTCAACCTACTTATACCAAGTAGCACCTATTAATGTCTTTTTTAAGAAAAAGAGGATTTACAAACTAATGCTTACATCAATCCCTGACTTACTAAAAATTATCACACCTAACCAACGCCGTATTGACGCAGCGCGAGCAAAACTCGAGCTTGAACAAAATAAAGGTTTACTTATTGATGTGCGAGAACCTGCAGAGCACGCGACAAAATCGGCTGCCGGCGCTATAAATATTCCGCGTGGATTACTCGAGATGAAACTAATGGAAATAGAAAAAGACGCAGCTCGCCCTATTTACGTGCACTGCGCAAGTGGTGCACGCGCAACGTTGGGAGCAGAAGCATTAACGCGTGTGGGTTATGAAAACGTGACTGTTATTACCTGTGACGCAAACCAAATATGTAGCGTATTTTAAGTATCTACTAAGTACTTATAATTATGCGCCTAACAAAGGTAGGTGTTTAACGCTGTGATAAGTCAGTGCTAATTTAATACACTCTTTAACTGGGTGTTCTGGTAATGGCTTTTCACTATTTAACACTATTGCTCTATTTCCTTCAAAGATAAGATTATGAGAGTACAACTCTCTAAATGTGCTTACTAGCTTAGATTGGCAATGAAAAAACAAATAACACGATGAGCCCTTAAAGCCTACGCGAATGGGGCTACCATTTATTGTGTTATAACTTGGCTCTCCCCACTTTAAAGACTCTTCAACAGCTCCTAAGTTTTGCTCTTGTGCTACGGTATAAATTAGCTCTCGTAATTGTATAAGCGTACTTTTAGCTGCCTCAGGATGATTATTAAATATATTTTTTATATCCGTATTCATAAAAACATCCTTATAAGTATTACAAGTTTAAAACAGGTTACTTTTGCTGCCTTTCATCAACTAAAACAAGTAGCATCTGCTCAATATTTTTAACACTATAAGTAAGTGCTCTCAGTAGCTCTTTCTCACTTTGCTCTGTTGCCTGCTGCGACGTTTTACCTTGATTAGCCAATACATCTTTTTGCTCAAGTATCGCCTCTCTAAACTCACTCGCATTAACCACACCAAGCAAAGACACTAAAGCACCATTTCCTGACTGCCCTGCCGTTTCAAAGCTTAAACGATATAATCCAAAAATTCGCATGAGCGGCCCTTGGCTTAACCCTACATCTGTTATTTTTTCAAGCGGAATAGATTTTTCTTCTTTAAATAATATGCCACGTTTAACTACCAATTTTTGTGGTAATAAGTCAGCCGACATAGCTGCGAGTATTCGCCCGCCCACCAGCCATACAATCGCTAAAACAATGGGTAACAACGGAATAGTCACCAGCGCTAGTACACTAAAAAAAGCGGCCATTAGAATCCAATATTGCTGAACCTTCGGGTCGAAAGATGCACTTTTTAAAATATGTTTTGTCATTGTTTTAATCCTTTATCTATATAACTACAAATACACTCTGCAAACTTCAATAATCTCTACTCAATCTTACAAACTAATAACGACTTTTATAGCAAGAGCAATAAACACAACCCCCAGTATTTTATCAAGCCATGGGTTCTGCTTAGTAAAACCAAAGCGATTTTTTGAAACCTCAGTAAGTACTGCAACTAGTAAATACCAACCTGTATCAATTACAAACACGGTTAAGCACATAATAATGCCAATGCTTAAAGTGAGATTTTGCGGGTCAATAAACTGTGAGAACAAGGCTAAAAAGAAAATAGCGAGCTTGGGGTTCAAAAAAGCAATGGCAAAGCCATCTTGTAATGCTTTAACTGCGCTTATCTCACTTTTTTGTACTTGCAGTTCGTCATTATTGGGTTTTGCTAATAGTATTTTTAAACCTAAATACGCCAAATAGGCCGCACCTAAGTAAACTAGTATTTGATAAACAGTTGGAAACTGCGTCATTAAAGCGCCTAACCCTAATAACGATGCACCGGCATACAAGCCAACGCCAGTACCATGACTGAGCGCGGCAAGCATACCGTTTTTCATACTACCGTTAAGTGAGTGCTTTAAAACCACCGCTAAACTTGGTCCTGGCGACATTGCGCCCATCATACAAATAGCCGCTAGGCTTAACCATACTGTAAATGTCATTTAAAGCTCGTCAGTTTCAATAAGTAATGTATAACCGTGCACTTGCCCATAAAAACCTGCCAAGGGCACTGCGTTTATTACTTTCCAGCCATCTTGGTTTAATTCCTGTATGCGGTCATTCAGTGCGACTATATCTACCCCACCCAAAAAACGGGTCTTTCTAAATTCGATTACTTTTTGCATTTTAATCCTTGTGTATCTTATAAAGTGTATTCAAAATCGTAGTGGTGAATCCCTTGCTCAATTCGTATTTTCATACTGCCAGTTAACCCTTTTAGCTAATAGGTGCCTGAATCAGGAATAACATTTAAAATAAGACTGTCTTGTCCTTTATCCATAGTGCCAAAGTGTTGCAGTACAAAACTGCCCTGCTTACCTTCAAGCTCACCTATCACTTGCTCTATTGCCACGTAACCCGCACTGCCTTGGGTTGGCGTCATTGCACTAAGCATCTCGTCTTGGCTTGTAGCATTTAAGTCACCTTTAAATGTTTTATCAATCGACATACGTCCTAAGTTAATACCTTGCTGACCTTTGGCATAACCTTCAATAGGCGCTAAAGCCACTGTAAATTCACCGCTTATTATTTTTGTTGTCATAACAATTCCTTATTGATGCTAATATTTAAGAGTATTGATTTTTATTATCTTAGTGCCATATCTATACCTTAACCTTTAAAAAGAATCCACTATGTCAAAAAACACCTCTGCATCCGAAAAAGCTGCGTTTAGCAGTTTATTACCTGTTTTTGCGTTTATTAAACCGTACAAATGGATGGTAGTAGCCGCCCTAGCTGCGTTATTAGTTACCGCAGGCGTTAACTTGTCATTAGGGCAAGGTGTTAAATTTGTTATTGATCATGGCTTTATTGCAGGATCAAAGGCCCAATTACAGCAGGCCGTATTAGTACTTATTGGTTTAATCAGCTTATTAGCGATAGGTACCTTTAGCCGTTTTTATTTAATGTCGTGGATTGGCGAACGAGTCAGTAACGATATTCGAAAAGCCGTATTTAATCGCATTGTAACGCTGCACCCTAGCTACTTTGAAGAAAACCGCAGTGGCGAGCTTATGTCGCGTTTAACCACCGACACCACATTACTGCAATCAATTATCGGTTCATCTTTTTCTATGGCGCTGCGCAGTGTACTTATGTTGATTGGTGGCTTAGCTATGCTGTTGTTCACTAATTTAAAACTTACTTTAGTGGTTGTAGCCTGTGTACCACTGGTACTTGTACCCATGATGGTATTTGGTCGCAAGGTACGCAAACTCGCAAGCTCTAGCCAAGATGCCATTGCCGACATAAGTACCTATGCCGGAGAAATCATACAAAATATTAAAGTAGTGCAAAGCTATAGCCATGAAGAGCAAGAGCAACATGCCTTTGCGCTTGAGACCGAAAAAGCCTTTAACGTGGCTAAAAAACGTATTAAGCAACGTTCATTTTTAATAGCCGTGGTGATTTTTTTAACCTTTAGTGCCATTAGCGCTATGTTATGGGTAGGTGGTAATGACGTACTTGCAGGCACCATGAGCGGGGGTGAGCTAGGTGCGTTTGTGTTTTACGCTATTATGGTTGCAATGTCGGTGGCAACCGTTGCTGAAGTATATGGCGAACTACAACGTGCAGCAGGCGCTGCGGCGAGATTACTTGAGTTACTTGCTGTTAAAAGTGAGATAGAAAACCCGCTAAACCCACAAGATAGTCATTTACTGCATGATAGTAGTAGCCCTGCTATTACGCTTGAAAATATAAGCTTTAACTACCCTTCTCGCCCAGACGTAAGCGCGCTTAATAAAATAAGCCTAAATATAAATCAAGGCCAAACCGTGGCAATTGTTGGCCCTTCTGGCGCAGGTAAAACAACATTATTTGAATTACTACAGCGCTTTTACGATCCTGCTAGCGGAGCCATTAAATTTAAAGATGTAAACATTAAAGATTTATCACTTAATACTCTGCGCAATAAAATGGGCATGGTAGCGCAAAACCCTATTTTATTTAGCTCCGATGTAATGCATAACATTCGTTACGGCAACCCAAGTGCAACCGATGAGCAAGTATATGCCGCAGCAAAGTATGCGCATGCCGATGAATTTATCAAACAGTTACCGCAAGGTTATAACAGCTTTTTAGGTGAGCAGGGTGTGAGGTTATCGGGTGGGCAAAAGCAGCGTATTGTACTGGCACGCGCTATATTAAAAGACCCTGAAATACTCCTTCTTGATGAAGCCACCAGCGCGCTGGATGCGCAAAGCGAACACCATGTACAAGCTGCACTTGAGCATTTAATGCAAAACAGAACAACGTTAATAATTGCCCATAGGCTGGCAACGGTAAAACATGCCGATGTAATTGTAGTCATGGAAAATGGAGAGATTATAGCAACGGGTACCCACCAAGAATTAGTAGCAAGTAACCCGTTGTATCAAAAACTGTGTGAATTACAGTTTAATAAGGATTAGGGTCTGTTGACCTTTTAAGGTTAAATTTACAAAGTTCAAGAACCCTAACCTTCAGTATTTGGCACTATCTGAATTTCTACGCGACGGTTTTGAGCACGGCCATTTGCACTATCATTAGTTGCAATTGGGCGTGTTTCGCCATAGCCCATAGTGCTAACACGTGTAGCCATAATTTGTTGGTTCACTAAGTAGTCTTTCACACTTTGTGCGCGTTCACGCGATAGGTTCATGTTGAAGCTATCTTTACCCGTACTGTCAGTATGCCCTTGCACACTAAGGTAGGTTTTTTCGTACTTGTTCATTACTTTAGCAATCGCATCTAACGTATCGTTAAAGCCTGATGAAATGTAAGACTGAGCAGTCGCAAACGTAATGTTTGATGGCATTACTAAACGTAAATTATCACCCTCTCGTACTACTTCAACACCTGAACCTGCTAGCTCATCACGAAATGCTTCTTCTTGTTTATCCATGTAGTCGCCAACAGCTGCGCCCGCAAGTGCCCCAATTGCTGCACCAATAAAAATACGTTTATCTTTATGATTACCCGTAGCCTTACCTAATACACCTCCGGCTGCGGCGCCTATAGCGGCTCCTTTACCTGTGTTATTCATTTCACAACCAGAAAGTAATACAGCTACTACGGTTACGCTTAAAAGTGATTTAGTTAAAGTCATGGTGATACCCTATTCATTAAGAATTTAGCAAGAGTATGCAAATACATGTATGAACAAACTATGAAGAGAGTGTTAAAAGCAACGCATCTTGCTTGATTGTTAAACAGACCTCAAACTAATGTGTCATTTTAATAAAAATGTCATACTACGCTGTGACAATTTAATGAATTTTACAAAGGATATTGGCGCAATGTTAATTGCTATTTTTAGACAGTTTTTTTTACTAGGGTGTATGAGCTTTGGCGGCCCTGCTGCGCATTTAGGTTATTTTAAACGCCACTTTGTAGACTCGTTAAATTGGTTAACTAACACGCGTTACGCACAACTTATTAGTTTAAGCCAAGCGCTGCCGGGGCCTGGCTCTAGCCAAGTTAGTTTTGCTATTGGTGTTGAGCGTGCTGGAGTACTGGGTGGTATAGCTGCTTTTGTAGGTTTTACTCTGCCTTCGTTTTTAATAATGGTGCTGCTTGCGGTTAGTGCTCATCAGTTTGACGCTGTTTACTTTGCCATTATTGCAGGCTTAAAGTTATTTGCCGTTGTTATAGTTGCTGATGCAACACTTAGTATGGCTAAAAGCTTTTGTACAAGTGCTGCGCTTAAGTTACTTGCTGTAATGAGTACACTTGCTTTGGTGTTATTTCCAATGATGGGAACTCAAATCGCTATTTTAATAACCGCTGCAACAATAGGTGCTATATGGCCTTTATTAAAACTGGGTACAGCCACAGAAAATGTTAGCAGTACAAAAAGTAATATTAATTGGATTGCACTGGGGTTATTTGCGCTCTTACTTGGTGTGAGCTTTATTCCACTAGGACATGAGTTTGCTTTGTTTGCCCCTTTTTACCAGGCAGGTGCAATGGTGTTTGGCGGCGGACACGTAGTACTGCCGGTACTTCAAGCTGGCGTACCAGCATTGAGTGATGATCAGTTTTTAAGTGCTTACGCGAGTGCACAAGCAGTGCCTGGGCCTATGTTTACTATTGCTACTTACTTAGGCGCACAACTTACTACAGAGCAACCTTTAGTGGGTGCTCTTATAGCTACACTACTTATATTTATGCCTGGTTTTTTACTTATACTCGCGTTTCAAAAGAGCTGGATTAACTTGGCAAGTAAGCCACGCTTTGCAAGCTCAATAGCGGCGCTTAATGCTGCGGTAGTCGGTTTTTTAGCGGCTGCACTGTATTCGCCAATCTGGACATCAGCTGTGCATAGTCTTTGGCAAGTTGCGTTAGTAATAATTGTATTTGCATGGCTGCAATTTAAAAAGCCACCTATTTGGTGGCTCTTAGCTTTGTTTATTACTGTGGGTCTTTTACAACACTATTTGCCATCACTCTAAATGTTGGCTTATCTGTTTGTTGCTCGTTAGGAGGGCTTAACTGCCCACTAACACTTTGATACGCCCTAAGCCCAAACACCGGTAATACCGCAAGCAAATGATCCATTATTTCGGCTTGTAAATGCTCGTACGAAATCCAGCGTTTATCTTCACTAAAGCAATAAAACTCAATAGGCAAACCATGATTAAGTGGTTGTAGCTCTCGTACCATTAACGTAAGCGACGTATTAATTTTACTGTGCTGTTTTAAATAGCCTTCAGCATAGCGACGAAACAGCCCTAAATTAGAAACCTGAGCGGGTAATGTCGTCACTCGAATATAGTCGTGCAACGGAATAGCCGCATCAATTTGTTTTCTAAACTCATCACCCACTAAACAAATGCTGTGCATATCAATATTGAGTGAGCGTTTAATACGTCTACCGCCCGACTCTTGCATGCCGCGCCAGTTTTTAAACGAACCCGCAACTAGCATATAAGTTGGAATAGTTGTTATGGTGTTATCCCAATTACGTACCTTTACAGTATTTAAACCCAAATCAATTACTTCGCCATCGGCGCCGTAATTTTCTACTTGAATCCAATCACCATAGGTTACTAGGCGATTTGCTGCTATTTGAATACTGGCTACAAAGCCTAAAATAGTGTCTTTAAATACTAATAACGTAACAGCAGCAATAGCACCAAAGCCAGAGAGAATATAAGTAGGTGACTTCTCAAGAAAAATGCTCACAATTAAAATTGCACACACAATAAAGGTTATTAGCTTAACAACCTGAATTAAGCCCTGAATAGGGACCTCGCGGGCAAACTCTAACTGGTTATAAATAGTACCCGCAATGCTCACAATACTGCTAAAAATAAAACCAGCATAAATAATAAGCAAAGCTTGTCCTATCGTTTTTAGTATTTCTCCTGCAATTTCATTAACTGGGTATACGCTATCAAACGTAGCTAAAAACAATACGCAGCACAGCATTCCGGCAATACGTTTATTTAGCTTATTAAGCATAGGAGAAAGCGCACCAATTCGCTCAGGAGAAAGCCTCGTCACTATTTTTTGAATGCCAGGTAACATTAACCTACGAGTAAATAAGTAAACAATTAATAAAGAAAAGATCCCTATCGAGACTGCGGTGATTGAGCTAAGAAAATCCGCGTCGGGTACTTTTTCAAACCAAGGAGCAATTAATTCCTGTAGGTGGGTGTTGGTCATAGTGTTTCAATTTCCTTACTGATTTGTGGTTCAGGTAAATCTTGTTGAGCATAAATGTCGGCAAGCTGCTGATCTTTTGCAACCCATAGCTCATTCACATAATGTTGAAAATTAACTTTAAATACGTCATCGCTTTGATAGCTGCCCTGCATGCTTTCATTAATGGGCGTTACGTTTATTGAAACATAAATAGAATCTAGCTCACCTTTTAACAAGTTACGACAAACATGATCTGTTTTACCGCTATACACTAAACTTGTATTAAGCATGGCATCAAATTGATCGGCTAATACTTCAAGCGCAAAAGCGATGCCGCCAGCTTTAGGCTTTAATAAATACTTAAAAGGACTTTGTTGCAGATTATGTTTGGCTGGCGTATAGCGTGTACCTTCAACAAAATTAATGATGGTAGTAGGATGATGACGAAAATTACGACAGCTACGCTTGGTGCGCTCTACATCTAATCCTTTCAACTTTGGGTTTTTAGCTAGTTGCGCTTTGCTTACCCGTTTCATAAACGGCATACCCATAGCCCACGCACCAGTCCCAATAAAAGGCATGTATTTTAACCCATCTTTTAAAAAGAACTTAGGGGCAGGCAATGCATGTAATGAGCTAAGTACGGTTATATCTAACCAACTCGCGTGGTTACAAATAAGTAAATACCAACTTTTTGAGTTTAAGTCGCCACTTATATCAACCACAATATTAGGGCAACCTAACCAAAGCCCTAAACGGTTGCCGTTACACCAACCTCGGTAAGCGCTGTGTAATATAGAGTTAACCACAGGCAAAGGCAGTAATAACTTAATAAGGCCCAGTACAAATACTAGCGAGCCAAAAAGTATCATGTTAGAAAACAATACGCAGCCTACAATTAAGCCGTTAAGCCAATTTGGTAACCACTTTTTTAGCATAACTGTAAGCTCATATTTTTGCCTTTTATTTGGGGTGTTTTTCGAGCGATTGTAATGTTTGCTCTTTATTTTCCCATAAACGATTTAGCTCGCTTTGAAAGCGTACTCTAAATTCAGAATCGCCGGTGTAGTCACCAATAAGCTCTTCGCTTACCGGCCTTACTTCCACGTGGACGTTGATATTTTTTACCTTACCACCAGCAAAATCCATGAATGTAGGAATGCCATCAGGGTACTGAATAGTAACGTTAACCACTTTAGTAATTTGCTCGCCCATTGCTTGCATTACAAAAGCAATCCCGCCGGCTTTTGGTTTTAATAAATGTGGAAACGGGCTATTTTGGCGCGCGTGCTTTTGTGTAGTAAAACGAGTGCCTTCTACAAAGTTAACTACGGTTACCGGCATTTCTTTAAATTTTTCACACGCTTTACGCGTGGTTTCTAAATCTTTGCCACGCAACTTTGGATTCTTTTTTAATTGGCTTTTGCTCGTGCGAGTCATAAACGGAAAATCAAGCGCCCACCAACACAAACCTAAAATAGGCACGTAAATAAGCTCTTTTTTCAAAAAGAAGTTTAAAAATGGAATTTTTCGATTAAACACACGTTGCAATACTAAAATATCGACCCAGCTTTGGTGATTTGCTATTACTAGGTACCAATCCTTTAGTTTAAGGTCTTCAAGGCCAGTTACATTAAGTTTAGTTGGCGTGAATAACGCTTGATTTAAGCTATTAAAGGTAACCCAAATAGTTGCAAATTGCTTAGCTGCCCAGCTCATAAGCTTTTGTAGAGGCTTAATAGGGATAAGCTTTATAAGCCCACAAACAAAAATAGGCACAAACCAAAAAAGTGTGTTTATTGTGTAAAAAATAATACTAAATACACTGCGAATAACTGACATTACTTCCATTCCTTTAAACATTGCGCAGCCACTAATACTGCGCTTTCAGTTGCTTACAAATTAATCTTCAAAATAGGTATAGCCTTCAAGGCCTGCATTAAGCTCAGCTAAATAACCTTCTTTACACTGCGTCGATACATCAAGTTTATTAACTTGGTACGCAAAGTTGTCAGCTAAAATGGCGCTATCATAGTCAACAAACTTTAATACATCCTTAACGCTATCACCTTTTATGGCATTGGTTAACACATAACCTTCATCGTTAAGCTCTACGTGCACCGAATCAGTGTCACCAAATAGGTTATGTAAATCGCCTAAAATTTCTTGATACGCGCCGACCATAAACATAGCAATATGGTACTGCTCGCCATGCTTATATTCTGGTATTGGTAGGCTGGTTTCGATACCAGCGCCTTCAACGTATTCGCGGATTTGCCCGTCAGAGTCACAGGTAATATCTTGGATAATCGCGCGCTGAGTCAATGGCTGAGTTAAGTTTTCGATTGGCATAACCGGAAACAACTGCTGAATACCCCATACATCAGGCAACGACTGAAATAATGAAAAGTTAACGAACAGTTTATCTGCAAGTTTTTCGTTTAAATCGTCGAGTACTTCACGGTGCGCGCGCGCGTTATTACTAAGCGATGCCCGTACACGATGTAAAATAGTAAAGTAAAGCTGCTCTATTTTCGCCCACTCTAGCATGCTTACTAAGCCATGCACGTACTGATCGTGCGCTTCGCTAAATAAGTGCATAGCGTCGTGATAAATCTCTAATGCCATACGCGGGTTTAAACGCTGTAAACACTGCCACATTTCATCAAGCACTAATGCGCTATTTTCAAGCGGTGGCTCTGGATTTAAATGATTAGGCGCTTTTTCTACGTCAATTACATCAGTAATTAATACCGCATGGTGAGCAGTTAAAGCACGCCCCGACTCGGTGATAATGGCCGGATGCGTAAGGTTATGCTGATCGCACACTTCTGCAAATGCATTCACTACGTTACGCGCATACTCTTCTACGGTGTAATTCATTGAACACGCACTACGCGAGCCAGAGCCCTCGTAATCAACGCCTAAGCCGCCGCCCACATCAACGGTATTTAACGGTACGTTTAATTGTGTAAGCTCAGCAAAGTGGCGTGCACATTCACGTAAAGCACGGTGAATATCACGAATATTGGCAATTTGAGAACCAATATGAAAATGCACCATTTGCATTAAGTGCAGCTTATTATGCTTTTTAAGCACTTCAACAGCACTTAGTACTTGGCCTGCTGTTAAACCAAACTTGCCTTTTTCACCGCCCGTGTTTTGCCACTTGCCTTTGCCTACTGAGTTTAGGCGAATGCGAATACCAATAGCCGGTTCAATGCCTAGGTTGTCTATTTCTTCTAATAAGGTGGTCAGTTCTGAAAGCTTTTCTACCACAATTTTTACGCTGTGGCCCATTGCTTGACCAATACACGCTAAGCGTAAAAACTCACTGTCTTTATAGCCGTTACATACAATAGTGATTGGCTCTTTTGCCACGCCCAAAATAGCCATAAGTTCTGGCTTTGAGCCTGCTTCTAAGCCAACAAGCCCGCTTGGATGCGCTAATAATTTACTTACTACAGAGCGCTGTTGATTTACTTTAATTGGATAAACACAGGTGTATTTTCCGTTATATTCACGATTTGCTCGCGCTTGCGTAAACGCGTTAGTAAGTGTGTCTACACGATTTTTTAAAATATCAGTAAAGCGCACTAAAACCGGCAACGTTAAACCTTGTTGCTTAAACTGCTCAGTTAATTGCGTTAAAGAAATGGCCGGTTTTGTTTGGTCGCCATCTGGGTAAGCCACCAGTTCGCCTTGTGCGTTAATATCAAAATAACCATCACTCCAATGAGCAACGTTATAAGTGGCGCGTGCTGTTTCTAAACCCCAGGTCATGGCAACTCTTCTTTAGTCAATTAGGTATAAAGGCGCATTTTAATACGTCACTATCCACTAGGCTAACAAAAATTGAACTTTCACTCACTCCTAACTAACTTTATTCGTCAAATCAGTTAAAATGTCATTGAGCAAAACGCCAAGCACTGGCAGAATTGCCCCTTTTTCATACTCAACCTAAAAAGTGTAATAGCAACTATGGCAAATTTAGATCAAAGTAAGTGGTTTACTGAAATTAGCGACCGCGATGGCAGCGCATTTTCATTACGTATTAATAAAAAGTTAGATGAAAAACAGTCTCCTTTTCAAAAGGTAGAAATGTTTGAAACCACAGACTTTGGTAATTTAATGATCATCGACGGGTGTACTATGGTAACAACCCGCGAAAACTTCTTTTATCATGAGATGATCAGCCACCCTGCACTTTTAGCGCATCCAAACCCTGAAAACGTCGTTATTATTGGCGGCGGCGACTGCGGTACTTTACGCGAAGTATTAAAACACCCAGGCGTAGAAACTGTAACGCAAATAGATATCGACGAAGTAGTAACGCAAATGTCGTTAAAATACTTCCCAGAGCTTTGTGAATCTAATAACGACGCCCGTGCAACGGTTATGTTTGACGACGGTATTAAATACATGCGCGAAGCCGCTGGCGAATCTATCGACGTAGTGATTGTTGATGGCACAGATCCGGTAGGTCCAGGTGAGGGTTTATTTAACCATGCGTTTTACACAAGCTGTTTAGATGCACTGCGCCCAGGTGGTATTTTAGTACAACAAAGTGAATCACCACTTATGCACATGCCACTATTAGTTGAAATGCGCGAAGCAATGCTAAGCGTAGGCTTTAACGATTTACAAACATTACCATTTCCACAACCAATTTACCCAAGCGGTTTATGGTCAGTAACACTTGCACGTAAATCACAAGCATTTGACGGCTTTAGAGAAGATGGCGCGGCACAAATAGCCGAGCACAGTGAATACTACAATAGCGGTATTCATCATGGCGCACTCGCTACACCTAACTACATGAAACGCGCATTCGATAAAAAA
>NZ_PJBR01000089.1:0-18347 GCF_002863625.1 Pseudoalteromonas sp. MelDa3
TCATCAACTAATAAACCCACCTTTTGGTTATCTGTTTCTACAACAACAAGCAGCGTTTTATCGAGTGATTCAATGGCATTTTTATGATTAAAAATATCGTAGAGCCTTAAAATAGGAATGTATTCGTCCCGAAGCCTCAATACATCAAGGCTTTTACCCACTCGACTCACTTTAGCAATATCAATTTGCAGAGATTCCACAATAGAAATGAGCGGGATAATATAAGTATGCTGAGCCACCTTAACTAATTGCCCATCTAAAATAGCGAGAGTAAGTGGTAATCTAATAGTAAACGTAGAACCAACACCGGCCGCTGAGGTTACCTCTACTGAGCCATTTAATGATTGAATATTTCGCTTAACTACATCCATCCCAACTCCACGACCAGATAAGTCACTTACCTCATCTACTGTCGAAAAGCCGGGCATAAAAATAAGCTCATTTATTTCATCGTCACTGAGATGGTTATCAGCTGAGATTAATTCGTTAGCGATGGCTTTTTCTTTTATTTTTTTTGTATTTAACCCCTGCCCATCATCCATTATTTCAATAACAATGTTTCCACCCTGATGAAATGCATTTAAGGTTACTGTGCCAACGGGATCTTTACCTGCCGCCAGTCTTTGCTCAACAGTCTCTAATCCATGATCAAGTGAATTCCTCACTAAATGCACCATAGGATCGGATATTTTTTCCATTACTGTTTTATCAAGCTCGGTTTGCTCTCCAATCAACTTTAGCTCAACCTGCTTATTTAGTTTTTGCGCTATATCTCGCACTAATCGAGGAAAACGACTAAATACAAAGTTTATTGGCAGCATACGAATGCGCATCACATTTTCTTGTAAATCACGCGTATTATGGGCAAGTTGCGCTAGGCCTTCCTGTAGTAAAGTAATTGTGGCTGGTGTGATTTCTTGTTCGCTGAGTTGATTTAGCATAGCTTGTGTAATAACAAGTTCCCCAACCATATTTATTAACGAATCAACTTTATCAATACCAACTCGAATGGAGGTAGACTCTGGTGTACTTGCAGGTTTTTTATCTTTATTAGCAGCGGGTTGCTTTGGCTTACTAGGTAGCTCAGCTACTTTTATTAAATCGGATGTTTCAAGCTCAACGGCTTTAGGTATCTCATCTTGATTAGGTTGTATTGGCTCATCATTGCCAAATAAGCCGCCACATAATTCAACTTTTATATCGGCATCGTCTTCAACCCATTCAAACACTTCTTTTATGGCTTTTTCATCATGGCTAGTGCTTAAAAAAAAGCGCCAATGTAAAAAGCATTCATCACTGCTCAAATCTGTAATTTCTGGAACTTCATCGTAAAATACTGTGGTTTCTAACTCACCTAGCTCTTCAAGCTCACTGATCATGTACAGTGGCTCGTTTCCTGTTTTAAATAAATGATGATGAGGTTTAAAGTCTATTTGATAGGTATTGCTACTTGTTTGCTCTTCACAGCTTTGAGGTTTATTCTCTTGTGTTTCGTTTTTCATTCCAAGTACATGTTCAAATTGTACTTTTAACAAATCTGCTTCGGTTAAATCTGGCTCTTGTTCACCTTGAAGTGCAGCAAGTAAAGCGCGCAAGCAATCCACAGCTTTGAGTAATAAATTGACATGCTCGGTACTAAGCTCTCGTTCACCTTGGCGAATTTGATCCAGTAGTGTTTCAAGTACATGAGTAAAGTCAGCAACGGAGCTAAAACCAAAAGTGCCACTGCCTCCTTTTATTGAGTGAGCAGCTCTAAAAATAGTGTTGATAGTTTCTAAATCTTCCTCACCTGGCACTAAGTTTAATAACTCAGCCTCCATGGTATCTAGGCCTTCAAAACTCTCTTCAAAGAAAACTTCAAAAAATTGACTTAAATCTATACTCACACTGCGCTCCTTAGCGAATAACTTTTTTAATTACCGCTAGTAGCTGATCGGGATTAAATGGTTTTACAATCCAACCTGTTGCACCAGCAGCTTTACCCTCTATCTTTTTTTCTAAGCCCGACTCTGTAGTAAGCATCAGTAGTGGTGTAAATTTATAACTAGGTAAAGTACGCAGCTCTCGTATTAATGTAATTCCATCCATTATTGGCATGTTTACATCTGAGATCACGGCATCAAAATCTTGTTGCTTGGCAATAGCGAGAGCTTCACTGCCATCTTTAGCTTCGGTTACATCAAACCCGGCAGTTTTTAATGTAAAGCTCACCATTTGACGCATCGATGCTGAATCATCAACCGCTAAAATTCT
Source organism: Pseudoalteromonas sp. MelDa3 (assembly GCF_002863625.1). Taxonomy (NCBI): domain Bacteria; kingdom Pseudomonadati; phylum Pseudomonadota; class Gammaproteobacteria; order Alteromonadales; family Pseudoalteromonadaceae; genus Pseudoalteromonas; species Pseudoalteromonas sp. MelDa3. The sequence continues at coordinate 2,254 of NZ_PJBR01000089.1, forward strand.
TTTCATATATACCCCTAACTTTTACTTTCGGTTGTTAAGTATTGGCTTAAGCCAAGTTTATTAATTGTATGCGTTAAGGCCTTGCTACTGCCTACCCATATTATTTTGTGCTGTATAGTAAGTAAGTGTTTTTGTAAGGCGCATAAAAGTTGAATTGAGGCAGTATCAGCAGAAATCACATCGTTAATATCAAGACAGATATCATCGTTGCTATTGAGTTCGTGTAGTAAGTCTTGATGTAGTGTTTCAACTTGCGTAATAGCAAGTTCGCTCGGAAGTTTTAGCATTTAGTAAGTGCATTCCCTGTCAATTCAATTCATAACAAAAGCTTAGCCCTAGTTATTAAAATTGCCATAAAATGCTTAATTAAATTTAACCTGTCGTTAAAATACAAAAAAAGGAGCCTAAAGCTCCTTTAAAATTGGTAAAAAGTAAAAAACTAGTTTTTATAGTAATCAGCTATTTTTTTAAACTCTTCCGTTAAAGTCGTCGCATTAATTAATGGCACACTACCTTGTTTAAATTCTGGTTTAAAAATAGCTCTAACGGCTCCATTTTGATCAACCATAGCGACCGAGGCACTATGATCAACAGCATATTCTGATTCACTACTATCGCTAATGGCGTAAATTAAACCAAGCTCTCGAACAACAGGAAAAAGGTGTTTATGTTCCCCTGATACAGCTAAAAAGTCTGGGTTAAAGTAATCTATATATTGCTTTCGTTTAGCTGGTGTATCGCGTTTTGGATCAACCGATAAAAACCAAATTTGCAGCGGATAATCTGCTTGTAAGTTTTTATAAACAGCATTTAACTTAGCAAGTGTTAATGGACAAATATCTGGACAGCTTGTATAGCCTAAAAATACTAAATTCCACTGTCCTACAAATTGTTGCTTAGTCACTAATTCGCCGCGCTGATCGTTTAGCGTAAAATCAGACAATGGCTTTGCATTTTCGTAAACTAATGCATCTACATCTGGTGGACTATTTTCATTTGAACATGCTGATAAAAACAAAACTAAAACAACAATTAATCCAAGCCATAACTGCTTCATAAAGGGAGCCATTTATCTATAAATAAGATTACAAAGAGTACCATCAAATGAATAATCGAAAAACGAAATAAGTCCATTGCAGTCTCATCATTTCCAGCAATTTTTAAATTGACCGCCTTATATATAAACACGGCATTTAATACACATGCTCCTATCAAATAGATTAATCCAGACATACCGATTAAATAAGGTAATACGCAAACAACAGCGAGTAAAACAGAGTAAGCAACGACGCACGTTTTACAAAAATCGATACCATGGGTTACTGGTAACATAGGGATTTTAGCGCGTTCATAATCACTTTTTCGCGCTATAGCCAGCGCCCAAAAGTGTGGTGGGGTCCAGGTAAATATTATCATTACGAGTAACCAAGGGGCTGCTGCCATTTGGTTTGTTTCTGACACCCAACCTAATAATGGAGGCATTGCGCCAGCCAACCCACCTATAACAATATTTTGCGGCGTTGCACGCTTTAAAAATGATGTATAAACAAATGCATAACCTACCAATGCAAATAACGTTAATATAGCGGTTAAGGTATTGGCCCACACCATCAGCATAATAAAACCAGCAACCCCAATAACAGCTGCAAAACTAAGCGCATGTGTTTTACTTAAACGCCCTTTAGCCACAGGGCGATGACGAGTCCGCGCCATTTTTGAGTCTATCTCGCTATCAACCACATGATTAATAACCGCTGCAGCAGCAGAAAGTAGCCCTATACCTAACAAGCTAATAAACTGTACGACCATACCGCGCCCTACATCGGGAGCCAGCGCTAAACCAACCCAAGCTGTTAGCACCAGCATGGCTACCACTTTAAATTTACTAATTGCTAAGTAGTCTTGCAGCAAACTATGAGTACGCGAAATTAGCGATTGAGTATTAACGGGTAGCAGTATTTTTTTATCAATTATAAGTGCCATCATATTTCCCCTTTATGTGCGTGATTTTAGGTAATAACACAACCTAACCATGCTTAATAACAGTATGGCTGCCATCAAGTTATGCGCCAGTGCAACTCCCAACGGAATATGCCAATGTACTAAAATAAGCCCTAAGCTAATTTGGCAAAGCAGAACAAGTAATACACTCACAACGCAATTTTTAATTTTTTTAGAGTACGCTTGGCTGTATATTTTCCACATAATTAACGCCAGAACAATGCAAGTAACGAGTGCCCAAATGCGATGTAATAAATGAATAGACATACGCGCTTGCTGCGATAACACACCAAACTCATAATTACTGTGCTCAAGTGGTAATTGAAATACGCTACTCAATGAAAACGGTTGTGCGTAATTACACAATGGCAAACCACTACAATGTGGAGCGGCGTAATTTGCAGCCAGCCAACCACCAAGTGCAATTTGGATAATTAATACACTGAGCGCTACTAAACTTAAACCGAAATAGCGTTTTGCGCCGCTATCGCCACCCATAATAGGTTTTGCGGTTAGCCGTAAATATAAAAGCGTTATAAGTGACAAAATACTAAAGCCACCTAATAAGTGGCCCATTACAATAAGCGGCTGAAGGTTCATGGTTACTGTCCACATACCAAGGGCAGCCTGAAACACCACTAGTAGAAGTAAAGCCAAAGGCAATTTAACTGGCGTAGTTGGATATTGGCGTTTTAAAAAAGCCAACACAAATAAACCTAAAATAAGTAAGCCTAAAGCACCTGCAAAGTAGCGATGAATCATTTCTTTCCACGCTTTTGCGGTTTCGAACATCATATCGGGGTAGCTTTGAGTTGCTAAGGCTATGTCAGCCTCATGCTTAGGTACCGTTAAAAAACCATAACAACCAGGCCAATCGGGGCACCCTAAACCTGCATCACTTAAGCGGGTGTACGCACCTAAAGCAACTACAATCAAAGCGAGTAATCCTGTTATTAATACTAAGTTTTTATAATTTTTATACATCAGATACTCCAACTTAAGCTCAACTTAGTTAGCTAGAACGAGAATAGTTAAGTAATTTTTTTAGATCTTTTAATAACCCTTTTTGTACTAAACGGTTTTCTTGTGGCTCGACCTTAAAGGGATATTCAAGTACCACTAACCCCATATGATCAATCAAATACAAACTTGCAGGATTTAAACTCTGTTGCTCGGTAATAATTTTCCATGGTAGATTTTTATTGTCAGGGCTTCCCATTACAGCCATATCAACCTTGCCTTGGTTTTTACCAAGTGCCACATATAAATTATTAAGTGCATTGAGTTGTTCGCTGCATGGGGTGTTACATTCGTTTGAATAATTAAGTGCGATAGTCCATTGCTTGGGATTATTTTGCGGCCAATTTTTAAGTTTTATTTCTTGGCTTAAAAACTCGCCATTATTAGTAATTGCAGTAGGCAACCAATCAAACTTTAATGCGCCATATGCCAAAATTAATGGGATAGCGCAGCAGCCCACAAACAACACAAGGGGGTTATTTTTCATTATGTGTCCTTTTTTTACTCGCAAAAATAGCCACAACAGCACATGCAATAGCAATTAAAAACCATTGCACAGCGTAGGCATTATGCTTTTGAGGGCTCATAACAACTGCCTCATAATGAGGTGTTGCAATCTCATCACCAGTACCTTGTCTGTAAGCCATAAAATTAATTAATGATTGCTGGCTTTGAGTGCTCAGCATATTCAAGTCGATAGATTGGATTCTTGTAGGTAAGTCGTTATTTGTAGTTTTATCTTCAAGCGTAAAGCTACTTAGGTTATTTTCTTTTATTTGCGCTTTAAGAATAAAAACACCTGTAGGCAGAGTAACCTTTGGCAGTGTATCTCTAGATATAGGCGCTTTTACCCATCCTAAATTAACTAAAATCACTTTTTCTTCGCTGGCTGGCTTTAGTAAAGCAAGTAGGTCGTACCCTACTTGTCCGTTATAAACTTGATTATCTAAAAGCCAATATTGGTTTTGTACAAACCGCCCTTTTAACTCAACCAATACACCTGTTTTGTTCCAGCTATCAGGCAGGTTATGTAATTGAGACCAACTCATCACACCACGAGTATGTTGCTTAGCAATAGCGGTTAGTTGCTGCTGTTTTTGCTCACCCCGCTCCAACTGCCAAAATCCTAGTCGCACACACACAAGTACAACAACCACAACCATACAAAGTGTGATTAGTGAACTAAGCTTTTGTTTGTGCCATAAAACTAACTGCATAAAGGGTCAACTCAGTGATTATTAAAATTATTATCGTACTGTTGTTAATATTTATACTTTTTAACTTATTTAGAGCATTGTTTATTATGGTGTCAGGGAAAACTGGGGGACGACCTATGTCTCACTTTTTAGGTCGTCGCGTATTGTTTTCGGTCGTTGTTTTAGTTGTTGTTATTGCAGCGCTTAAACTTGGTTTTATTAAAGCAAATAATTCGCCAATAAACGCTACAGCACATATACAAATACAAACAAACACAGCCACACCACATCAACAAAGTGCCAATACCAAGCAGCTGCTTGAAAAGCAAAATGCTTATCTTTAGTAAAGTGCCCTTTTAATATCCGTAAAAATATTACAAATAAAAGTACCGTTCCTAGCGTTACATGCATGCCATGAAAACCAGTCAATAAAAAGAACGTATTACCGTAAATACCCGCATCTAGCGTTAGATTAAGGTCATTATATGCATGCATGTACTCCTCAACTTGCAGCCCTAGAAAGCAAACACCCAACAAAATAGTAGCGCCTAAAAAAACTTTAAGTGGAGTGCGTTTATTGTTTTCCATCGCTACATGGGCAAAATGTAAAGTAACTGAGGAAGTAAGCAGTATTAAGGTATTTATAAGCGGTAAGCCTTGCCAGCCCATAGCTTGAGTAGTTTCGCCAGCAGGTGTTGAAACTAGCGGCCAAACGGCTTCAAAAGTAGGCCATAAAACCTCGTTAGTCATTGCATTATTGCCTGCGCCTCCAAGCCAAGGTACCGACAATACCCGTGCATAAAAAAGCGCACCAAAAAAGGCCATAAAAAACATAACTTCAGAAAAAATAAACCAGCTCATACCTTGTCTAAAAGAGCGATCCATTTGTGCTGAGTACAAACCTTGGTCCGATTCACTAATTACATTTTTAAACCAGCTAAACAACATATACACAAGTACAGCAATACCGGCATAAAGCAGATAAACCCCGCTACCACCTTCTTTACCTACACTCATAACTGTTAAGCCTGCCCCTACTGCAATAAAAAACAATGCAACAGCACCTACAATAGGCCACGGGCTTTGTTCTGGTACGTAATAATGCTCATATTCTTGATTCATTTTATTTACTCCTAGTTTCACACTAGTTTAAAAAGCTAGTTATTATTTGCCACCAGCTGTTCACTAATATCAAATACGGTATAAGATAAAGTTAATTCTTCAATGTCGCTTGGCAGTGCGGTATCAACATAAAAAAGCAATTTAAATTCAAGTTCTTCCCCTGCTTTTAGAGGTTGCTGATCAAAGCAAAAACAGGCTATTTTATGTAAATACTTTGCCGCTTTACCTGGCGAGACTGATGGTACAGCCTGCATTACTTTATCTAGGTTGCTGTTATTTTTAGCACTAAACATTACTTCACGCATTGCACCGGGTTTTACCACTACACTGTATTCTTTTGATTTAACTTCAAACGGTGCACCACTTTGTGCGTGAGTAGTAAAGCTAACGCCGACTTCTCGGTTTTGTACTATTTGTGTACTTTGCTCTGCCTGCTCAAGCGAAGGTTTTCCATTAAGCCCTGTTACATCACAAAACACGTCATACAAAGGTACTAAAGCAAAGGCAAAGGCAAACATGCCTATGCAAATAAGTACCAAACGTTTGAGTAGCGGTGCGTGTGTCATTACTTAATTACCGGCGGCGTAGAAAAAGTATGATATGGCGCTGGAGAGTCAACTTCCCACTCAAGCCCTTCTGCCCCTTCCCATACTTTTGCAGGCACTTTATCACCGCCACGCGCGCATTTAATTACCACAGCTACAAACAACAATTGCGATAAACCAAAGGCAAATCCACCAATACTTATGATTGCGTTAAAGTCGGCAAATTGAAGTGCATAATCGGGAATTCGACGCGGCATACCGGCAAGCCCTACAAAATGCATAGGAAAAAACAATACGTTCACACTCACCAGCGATAGCCAAAAATGCCATTTAGCTAGCGTGATATTAAACATATTGCCCGTCCACTTGGGCAGCCAGTAATAGGCCCCCGCCATTATCGAAAATACAGCCCCTGTTACTAATACATAATGAAAATGCGCCACTACAAAATAAGTATCGTGGTACTGAAAGTCAGCAGGTGTAATTGCCAGCATCAACCCCGAAAAGCCACCTAAGGTAAACAGCACAATAAACGCAATACTAAAAAGCATTGGCACTTCAAAAGTTATTGAGCCTTTCCACATTGTGGCAACCCAATTAAATACTTTTACTCCTGTAGGTACCGATATAAGCATGGTCGCGTACATAAAAAACAACTCGCCAGCGACCGGCATCCCAGTGGTAAACATATGATGAGCCCATACAATAAAGCTCAATAGTGCTATGGAGGATGTGGCGTATACCATTGAGGCATAGCCAAAAAGTTTTTTACGAGAAAAGGTAGGTACTATTGTAGATATAATGCCAAAGGCAGGAAGAATCATTATGTATACTTCGGGATGACCAAAAAACCAAAAAATGTGTTGGAACATCACCGGGTCGCCACCGCCTGCGGCATCAAAAAAGCTGGTCGCAAAATACTTATCGGTAAGTACCATAGTGACAGCCCCTGCAAGCACTGGCATTACCGCTATTAATAAAAAGGCAGTAATTAACCACGTCCATACAAATAAGGGCAACTTCATCCATGTCATGCCTGGGGCACGTAAGTTCACTATAGTTACAATCACATTGATTGCGCCCATTATTGAGCTAATCCCCATAATATGTACGGCAAATACAAACAATGCAGTATTGTCATTACTGTATGTTGTAGACAGTGGTGCATAAAAAGTCCAGCCAAATGCAGGACCCCCACCAGGCATAAATAACGATGCCAATAGGATTAAAAACGCAAACGGTAAAATCCAAAAGCTCCAGTTATTCATTCTTGGCAATGCCATATCTGGCGCGCCAATCATGAGTGGTATCATCCAGTTAGCAAGGCCTGTAAAGGCCGGCATAACCGCACCAAACACCATAATTAAACCATGCACTGTGGTCATTTGATTAAAAAAGTGAGGATCGACCAACTGTAAACCTGGTTGAAATAATTCAGCTCTGATCACCATGGCCATTCCACCACCAATTAAGAACATGGTCAGCGAAAAAATTAAATATAAACTACCTATATCTTTATGATTAGTTGTGTAAAGCCAGCGTTTAAAACCCTTAGCTGGGTGATGAGCATGATGAGCTTCATTGGCGTTAGGTTGTTCTACTATGCTACTCATTAGTTCGCCTCCACTTTGGCATCAAGTGCTGCCTGTATTTGACTCGGTTGAATAACATCACCCGTATCATTACCCCACGCATTACGTTTATAAGTAATAACCGCTGCTAATTGCTTTATAGATAACTGTTTGGCAAATGCTTGCATTGCCGTACCGGGTCGCCCATGGATAACTACATCAATGTGATCTTTTATATCGCCAAGCACTATAGGGCTGCCTTTAAGTGCAGGAAATACACCCGGTAACCCCATGCCAGTAGGCTGATGACATGCAGCACAATTGGCCATATATACTTGTTCGCCTAAAGTCATTAATTCTTCTTTTGGGAGGGTTTTATCAAGTAATGCGGCATCTGCTAATGCTGCTTTTTGTTTAGCTTGCTTTGCATCTGCAAGCCACGTTTTAAAATCAGCCTCAGATTTAGCGACCACCACAACGGGCATAAAGCCATGATCTTTACCACACAACTCAGCACATTGGCCTCGGTAAGTACCTTCTTCGTTTATGTTCGTCCATGTTTCGTTTATAAAGCCGGGATTCGCATCTTTTTTAACTGCAAAATCAGGTACCCACCAAGAGTGAATAACATCGTCAGAAGTCATTAAAAATCGTACTTTTTGATTTATTGGCAGTACGAGAGGTTTATCAACCTCAAGTAAGTAGTTAGGATTTTTATCTGCAAGATTCGCTATTTCATCTTGCGGGGTAGATAAAATAGAGTAGAACTCTACATCTTCACCCATATATTCATAATGCCATTTCCATTGCGAGCCTGTAATTTTAATAGTGAGATCAGCTTTGCTGGCATCTTCCATTGCAATTAGGGTTTTAGTGGCTGGTACTGCCATAGCAATTAAAATAACAAACGGGATTGCAGTCCAAAGTATTTCTACTTTAGTGCTTTCGTGAAATTGGGCAGGTACAGCCCCTTTAGATTTGCGGTGATGAATAAGTGCCCAAAACATAATTGCGAACACTATCACCCCAATCACACAACATATTATAAATATGGTCATGTGCAGCTGATATACATTATTGCTTATATCGGTTACGCCTTTGCGCATATTGTATTGGCTGTTTGCCAAAACTGGGTGCGAAAAAACACATAATATAAGCCACAAGGTAGAGGTCAGTTTACCCATGTGACGGCTCCTTTGATGCTATTGCGAATGCAAAGCGAAGAGGCATACGGCTTAAACGCCAATTCGTTATTTTTATTTTTTTAGTCAATCTCATTTAATATTGATTGGTTTTGCTGCGCCAACAACGTGTTTGTGTATATTGTGTGTTCTCAAAACTAAAAAGCTGTGAGTTATTATTAGCTCAGCACATTAATAATTAGCTAAAAAATGAACAACAAGCAAGTTTTAGTATAAAAAACAATCAGGTGATATTGAGTAATTAATAAAAAATCAGTAACCAACTAGGTAACAGGAAGTTCAAAAGATGAGCAAAACAAAGGGGTTTAACGCATTCGGAGGAGGAAAATATAAGTGCAAAAAAGTTTACAGCTTAAATTGTCAGTGAGCTATTTATGCCCTATTTTTAGTGCGAATTTAAAACAGGAAATGCGTACTAATTAGTACGCATTTATAAAACTGCTTGTTTAAAAGCTATTTTTAAAGTCACATCCAATCAGCGTTTCTTATAACGCCAACGGCTAAGCCTTCAATATTAAAAGACTCATTCTCAAGATCTACTTCAATAGATTCAAAATCGTCGTTTTCAGCATGAAGTAATACTTTACGACCCGCTTTCTCAAGACGTTTTACAGTTACGTCTTCGTCTAGGCGGGCAACAACAACTTGCCCGTTTTCAGCGGTTTGAGTACGATGTACAGCAAGTAAATCACCATCCATAATACCAATATCTTTCATGCTCATACCGTTAACGCGTAGTAAAAAATCTGCAGCCGGTTTAAACATTAATGGATCGATTTTGCAGTGACTTTCAACGTGCTCTTGCGCCAAAATAGGTGAACCAGCAGCAACACGCCCTATAAGCGGTAAACCTAATTGTTCTGGCTCTTCTTCTTCAATTAATTGAATACCACGGCTTGCACCTGGTTTCATTTTAATTGCGCCTTTTTTAGCAAGTGCTTTTAAATGTTCTTCAGCAGCATTGGCACTTTTAAAACCTAATGTTTGCGCTATTTCAGCACGTGTAGGAGGCATACCAGTGTCTTTAATAAAAACTTTAATTAGTTCGAGTATTTGAGCTTGGCGGTTCGTTAATGGTCGCATACAACTGGTTTTCCATACAGTACATTTAACTGTGAGTATATACAGTTAAATAAAAATCGCAAATTTAAATTAAGCCTTAAAATAGCCAAAGTAATTTCACTTGTGTACATTTTAGGGATATAACTAAAGCTAGGTTTATAAATGATTAAAAAAGCAAAGGAGTCATTATGAGTATTTGGTACCAGCCCATCACTTTAGAGCTGTGCAAGCAGTTAGAACAAGGCATTGATGGCCAAGGAACATTAATGAAAACCATGGGAATAGAAGTCACTGAAATTGGTGATGATTACTTAGTAGCCACTATGCCGGCAATTCCTGAGCATCATAACCCAATGGGAATGGTTCACGGCGGTGCTAACGTTGTACTTGCCGAAACAGTTGCCAGCTATGCAGCTAACTTTGTTGTCGATTTTACAAAATTTTACTGCGTGGGGCAGGAAATTAGCGCAAGTCATTTAAAAGCATCTCGCAACGGCACTTTAACAGCAACGGCAAGAGCGTTTCATATTGGCAAACGTAGTTCAGTGTGGGAAATAAAAATTACAAATAGCCGCAATGAGCTGTGCTGCGTATCAAAAATGACCGCAGCAGTCGTAGAGCGAAGGTAGTTACTTTTCGATTGGGTAAATTGTAATTTCCATACCCGCACCAATCGCAGATATACGTAGTAATGTATCTGCATCTAAGGCTTGATTAAAGCACTTAGGGGAAGTGCCTGATTCAAAACCAATATCAAACGTTCTACGTGAACAGCTTAACCATTGCTTTAGCGCGTTACGCGAACACGATTCAATAAGCTCACATATATGGTTTATTGCTTTGTCAGGCGTGTTTACTACACCTGTTGCTTCAATACGCGCTAATTGACGGTATTCGTCTTTGTCATAATGTAAAATCGTCGCGACTTTTTTCAAGTCTGCCACTAGCAAACTAATATCTTGCTTTGATTCAAGCTCAAGATCTACATTTAAAAATTGAATTTCCGACATCGTTTCGTATTTATCCTCTAATAATTTCATTGCAAACTTTAACGCAGTTTTACCGTTATACCAAATCAACTATGCTCTATTAACCACTTTATATAGATATTTCGCAGCTTTTAAGTATTTTTTAGCGTTTAAAGCTAGCTGGATATCAAACACTCAGCTCAATTAAACAAATAAGTCATGTTAGCAATTTAAGTGTAATCTTTTTTATTTTTAAATGATTACAGTAAGCTATAGTTTAAACTGCGACAAAATGTCGCAGTAACTAATCCCATTAATGTAATAAACTAGCCTCTAAAAATAATAAGACTAAAACATGAATAAAAAAATATTTAAGTATGCTCGCAAGTTACATAAATGGCTCGGTTATTTGCTCACATTACAAATTTTAGCTTGGCTATTAGGCGGTTTAGTCATGAGCGCTATTCCTCTTGATAAAGTTCATGGGGAGCATCTTGCAACACGTACTCTTAATAACCCATTTACGCAGGCTGATTATGTTGCCTCCCTTAACGATATTGCATCTCAGGTGGTTAATCCAACATAAATAATTTTTGAGAACTTTTTAACCACACCTATAATTACAGTAATAAATAAAGATGAACAGCAAAGCTTTAACGGTATAACAGGCCGGCCTTTTGAGCCGCCAACTAAAATACAAATTACCGCAAATGCTAAAGCACACTTACTTATTGATGCTCAAGTGACAAGCGCTGTACTGCTAAAGCAAGGTATGCGAGAAGTTGGATATAAAACCAATGTTTGGCAGGTACAATTTGACGACACATTTAACACAACACTGTATTTGTCAGAAAATAACGGTAAAGTTATCACCGTTCGCAGCACACTATGGCGAATTTTCGACTTTTTTTGGATGTTACATATTATGGATTACGATGAGCGAGAGGATTTTAATAATCCGCTGCTTATTAGTTTTGCAGCAACCAGCGTACTTTTTTGCCTAAGTGGAATATTACTACTTATGCAAAACATACGACTAAAACGATTTATCCGAATTAAAAGTAAGAATAAATCAAAGTAGTCATATTGGTTTTTAAGAACTAGCGCACTCTCACCAAAGAGTAAATAAGCCCTAGGAAGTACCCAAGGGCAGATTTTATTCCAAGTGTTTAAATCGACTCAAATGTCGCTTTAACATTTCGTTTTCGAAAATCAACTCATCACGCTCATCCAGCAATTGTAAAACTAAAGCTATTGCCGACCAATCTAACGAAAAGTCATGTTGAATACGGGCCGCTTTTTTAACTAAGGTCACTGCAGATACCGTAAATTGCCACTGCGTAACATGCTTCCCCTCAATTGGAACCGCAATATTGTGCTCAACTAGCTCATATAAAATTGCTTCGCTAATATCACTACTCAAACATAGCTCTTTGCTAGTAAGTAAATCATCTTTTTGTGTCACGATAATTTGCATTATGGCTTGCTCCAGTTATTACGGGGATCAAAGTGAGCTTTTTCGGCTAATTCTTCCCAAAGTTTTTTACTGGTATCATCAACAGATGTTGGATTAACAATTTTAAGCACAGCAAATAAATCACCTTTGGCTTTTTTACTCATTAATCCCTTACCTTTAATACGCAAGCGTTGACCAGACTGACTATTAGATGGAATAGTTAATTGGATTTTGCCTGCCAACGTAGGTAAATTTATTTTTGTACCAAGAGCCGCTTCCCATGGTGCAAGAGGGACGACTATATTTAGGTTATGACCTTCAACATCAAATAATGGGTGGGGCACTAAACTAATTTGTAAGTACAAGTCGCCATTTTGCCCGTTCGCTGACCCTAATCCGCCTTGCCCTTTTAGTCGAATTCGTTCGCCATTTACTGAACCTGCGGGAATTTTCACTTTAAGTGATTTTTTAATTTCAGAGACACGACCACTACTATCTCGCTGCGGTAACATAAACTCAACAGGCTTAACGGTATCAACTAAAGTCTCTTCAAGAAAAATCGGGAACTCTATTTCCACATCTTGTCCTTTTTGCGCGCGAGCGGCGTTACTTCTGCTCTGCCCGGAACGATTGAATCCACCGGCGCCGCCAAACATTGAATTAACAAAATCAGAAAACTCTTGATCGGTTTGAGGATCGCTTTGCTGATAATTACTTTGCGATGAGGCATTGTTACCACCATAATTACCTTGCTGTTGACGAGCACGATTTTGTTGATGACGACGTAACTCGTCGTATTTAGTGCGTTCTTCTTTGTTATGAATGACTTCGTAAGCTTCTGCTATTTCTTTAAACTTATCTTCTGCTTGAGGCTCTTTGCTTACATCTGGGTGATATTTTCTGGCTAATTTTTTATAAGCTACTTTAACCGCTTTATCGTCTGCATCAGGCGATATTCCGAGCACTGCATAATAATCAACAAATTTCATTTGCAATCCAAATCCCCATATTGAGTAAGCTTTAAGCATACTCCTTAACGTATAATCTTGTGTGGTTAAAATACGATAAATAGTAAGAAATAAATGAATAGTGAAAATAACTTTGAATAAAAAATTAATCGGACACTTTTTAGTAATATAAGTGCAGGCCTTAAGTTAACTTTATCTTTTATCTTCAAGGCTTTAAACTGCCTGTTCCTGTAGTTCACATTTGTGATGGATATGACTCGATTTATTCTGGCCTTACTGGCTTGTTGTGTGTGCGTTTCGGTATCAGCCGAACAATTTACCCGTTTTTCAACGGCTAAAAGACATTTAATTAAAACCCTCCCTGACAACGCCAAAAGTATTTACTGCGGTTGTGATATTAAAAAAGAAGGCAAAAAACTCATTCCTGATCCTTCTAACTGTGGTTACATTCCTCGAAATACACTTACCCGCTCAGGCAAAGTAAATGTACGAGCACTACGTATTGAATGGGAACACATTGTTCCGGCGTGGGAATTTGGTCATCAGCTACAATGTTGGCAAGATGGCGGACGTAAAAACTGCCGTAAAGTAAGTGCTAAATTTAGAAAAATGGAAGCCGATATAAATAACTTAGCGCCAGCTATTGGCGAAATTAATGCCGATCGCTCTAATTATCGTTTTGGCATGCTTAGCGAAAACGCCACACAATATGGTCGTTGCGAAGTAAAAGTAAACTTTAAGCAACGTGTAGTTGAACCGCCTGTCTATGCACGTAAACGTATAGCCGACACTTACGCTTACATGCAGAAAACATACGGTTTAAAAATCTCTGATAAACAGCAAAAGTTATTTAATGCGTGGAAAAAGCAAGCATTTGCAGATACAAGTAGTGCGAGCAAGCTCTAAGCTTTAACACTCATTTACATAAATCAAAGTTATAAATGTTGAATAAACGAGCGAGTGTTGTAATATTTTAAACAACTTATTTACAAAAAAGCCCTTAACTATGTTTAAAAATAATAAAACCTCGCTTGCCATTTTCACTGCATTTGCGGGCTTTGCTTTAACGGGTTGTGGCGGCGGAGGCGGTATCGACTCTGCTCCTGTAGTTACCACGCCTATAGTTACAACACCTGTTAGTAGCAGCCCAACATGGACAGCGGCGGTATTTGAGCCCTCTAACGATTTAAAAAACTTTTGCGAAACCCCTCGTACGGGTAACGATCCCTTTAATAACAACAACCCCTACCCAGATCAAGCGGGTTCTGCCCTTTATGAAAAGCTTTGGCTTCGCTCTTGGAGCGACGAAACATACCTTTGGTATGATGAGATTGCCGATAGCGACCCTGAAAGCTTTGCCACAGTAGCTGATTATTTTGCCCAATTAAAAACAGAGCAGCTTACCGACTCAGGTGCAAAAAAAGATAACTTTCATTTTTCAGAACCTACTGAAGATTACTTTCAAGAAGCGCAATCGGGCGTTACTTCTGGTTACGGTATAAATTGGGCGTTTATTGGCGATACAGCCGATCGTATTTTACGCGTTGCTTATCTTGAAGATGATTCACCTGCAAGCCAAATAGGCTTTCAACGTGGTGATACTGTACTTTCAGTTGACGGTGTTAGCATTAATACCAATACAGAGTCGGGTGTAGATACGCTTAACGAAGGTTTATTTAGTCCTACTAACGGCGACTCACATACTATTGTTGTACGCAGTAACGATGGCGCCGAAAAAACATTTAATGTAACCGCTGGCAATATTGAACAAACACCTGTTCAAAATGTTAAAACGATTACAACTGCAAATGGTTCAAGCGTGGGTTACATGCAATTTAATAGCCATATAAGCATTGCCCAAGAAGGGCTTATTGATGCGGTAAATAAGTTTAAAACCGATAGAGTTGACGAGCTTGTAATCGACTTTAGATATAACGGTGGTGGTTTATTAGCACTGTCGGCACAATTAGCTTATATGGTTGCCGGTAATGCCAACGTTAACAACCGCTTTTATTATCAAACTCAACAAAACGATAAACAACCCGTTGATTCGCCCTTCCCATTTATTGATGAAGAAATAGATTACTCTACTTTTTTTAGCACAGGTGAAAACCTACCTGATTTAAACCTATCAAAGGTTTATGTATTAAGCACATCAGGCACCTGTTCGGCATCAGAAGCTTTTATTAATGGTTTAAAAGGTATAGACGCAGAAGTTGTTTTAATTGGCGACACAACCTGCGGTAAGCCCTATGGCTTTACCCCAACTCATAACTGCGCAACAACCTATTACACTATTCAATTTAGTGGCGTAAATAGCAAAGGATTTGGCGAATACGCTGCGGGTTTTACACCAACCCCTACGCCACAATTTGATGCTGATGTTCAAGGTTGTGAAATTGAGGACGACTTTGATCATCAGTTAGGCGACAGTGACGAGGCCGTTTTAGCCACCGCATTATTTCATGTTGAAAATGGCAGTTGTCCAGTTAGAACGGCTGCTGCAAAAGCAGAGCCAGCTAATTTTTCAAGCTCTCGTGAATCTCTCATTCCTTTAAATATGCCTGAGCAATTTACCCAGCGTAATATGGACTTAACTTGGCCAACGCTGGGTGAGGAAAGGTAATGGCTAAATTATTACTCCCATTAGCCACCTTGCTCGCTTTAGGCGGATGCCAAAGTGTAAATAGTGAGCCCGCTAAACCCGCTATATTAACGAGCGTTAATCCCAGCGTTATTACAACACTACAACAGGCAATTCAACAAGCTAAGGGAGGCGCATTAGTAACACTTGCCGATTCGGTATTTACTAAACGTAGCGAACTGCTAATTGATCATGCAATGAGTAAAGGGTCTGATGGCAGAGTAATTATGGGCGCGCATAATATAAAATCTGAGAAGTTTATTTTGCAGCTACGTAATAACCAATGTGAGCTTTACTATCCTAAAAAAGAGCTTACTACAGTACTTGAAGGTGTTACCT
>NZ_PJBR01000005.1:0-57033 GCF_002863625.1 Pseudoalteromonas sp. MelDa3
TGTATAAATAAAGCTTATTTTTGTAGTTTAATACCATTGTAATAGGCATCAAGCGTTGTGATTTTAGTTTGATTTGGTAAATCGGCAAAGTCACTTTCTATAAACTTAGTACCACGTAATTGCACATTTAAACGTGCGGCATTAGGATTAAGCATTGTTTGCTTGTAGTAGTCTTTTATATCTGCAAGCGTTACTTTTTCAACTTCATCAATCAGCTTTTGCTTAGAATCAAAGGTAAAGTTTTCACGGTACCAATCGTTTATAAGTGGGCTCATTTCGTCACTTAAGTTTTTAGGCTGCTCTTTAAGCGATACTAGGGTTGAATTTTTAAGCTGCTCAAAAGTCTCTTCGCTCATGTTATCAAGTTCAACTGCGTATTCTTTTTTAAACTTATCAAAACGAGCTTGTATTTCTTTAGGACCTTTAACCGGTGTTTGAATATACAAACCAATTGCAGAGTAATCCTCGATTGGGCGAGCTAATGCACCTACTGCATATGCAAGTTGCTCCTCAGTGCGCATTTTATCAAACGCAACTGTTCTAAAGTGACTTTGTAATACAGCCGCCTCTGCTTTTTGTTTGTAACCCGCAACAGGGTGAACGGTCATATCAACCACCGCTACATCAGCTACATCAATATCTTTTTGCAGTACCAGCGTTTCGCCCGGTTGTGGTAACCACGCTTTGCTGCGCGCAAATTCACTGCGTTTATGGTTGCTTGGTAGCGTTGCACTTAATTCGTCTGCAATCGCGTCTATATCTTGCTGATTGTAGTTACCGTAACTAAATACGCGTAAATCGTTTTGTGCAAACGTAGCTGTTTTTAATTGTGCTAAGTCGGCAACACTCACTGAGTCAGCGGCTTTAATAAGCGCGTCTGTATCAAAACCACCTGTACGCGTTAGTTTTGAATACTCGCCAAATGCTTGTGCATACGGAAACTGTTTTTGTTGGTTTAGTAAATTACGTTTAAAGCGATCAACTGCTTGGCTAAATGCTTGTGCTGTTTCATCGGCTTTTAATCCGGTTAAAGCTTGTTTAAGCAATATATTTTGTTTGTCTGTGAAACCACTCATAGATAAAACAAGACCATTACTCGGCGCAAGGCCTACACTCATACCAGCGATTGCTGCTTCGGTACTTAACTGACTTTGTTGAATATTGTATAAATCAGCCCAAACAGAATAAAGTACTTCTGCTTTAATATCGTTCAAACCTGGTTGAGTATTTATATAAACTTCGACAAGCCCTTTTGGCTGCTCTGCAAATTTTTGACTTGCTTGGCGCCATACTTTTACACCATTTTTATCGTAAGCAAGCTCAGGATGTTTTTGCTCTTTAAATGCTTGAGTTTTTATTGCAAAATTTTCAGGCAATAAATTGTTTACAGTCGGTAGTGCTAACTTAAATTCGCTTGGTTTTTTCCAGCTTGCAATCTCTTGTTCGCTAATGTCACTGATGCGATATTTACCGTCGTAAAAGTGTAGTTGTGAGTCTGTCTCTTCTTGCTGCGATACATACCAAATACGAAGAGTATCGGCATTTAACTGCTCAAGTACTTTATTTACAGCATCAGCGTCAAATTTTGCATAATAGTAAGGTGCATTAATAGCGTGATTTAACGGATAGTCTTGCATGCTTTGTGTAAGTGAACTTACATAATTAAACTCATCACCTTTTTCTAAAAACTTAAACTGGTTATTTAGTGATGTACGAATTTCGTTGAAGTACTTGCTATCAACGCCCTCTTTTTTAATTAAATCGATGTACTGCATGATAGTTGCAACTATTTCATCACGATTTTTCATGCCTTCATCTGTAAGCTCTGCGTTTACGTTTAATGACCCGTAGTTACCATATTGATTTGGTGCAGCTGAAGCTGACAACTGAGATACCCACCCTTTGTCACGAAGCAGTTGCGCTGGGCTGCCCGGCATTTCATTACTTAGTAAATACGCTACAAATCGATTTGGTTTAAGCGCGAATTCGCTATTATTATTAGCAATGGTGAAATCAAGTTGTAGCTGTTTTACATCTTCATTTGGTGCATAAAACACGCGTTTTCCGCCAGCGTTATCAAAATCAAGTTTTGCAGTTACTGCTGGTTTTTCGATGTTTTTATTTTTTATATCAGCGAAGTATTTTTGTGCTTTTTGCTCCATTTCAGCAATAGGTAAATTAGAAATAAGCGCTACTTTCATAACATTTGAAGAATAATATTTATTATAAAAATCAACCGTTTCTTTGTGAAGAGAACTATTTTCTTTGTCACCAAGTGTTTCTAGGTTACCAATTAAAAAGCGATTAGCGGGGTGATCGCCCATCATTTTACGCGCGAGTTTAAATTGACCAAAAAAGTCCATTTCGCGACGCATTGACCACTCTGCGTTTACTGCATTTTTTTCTTTGTCTGTGTATTCAGGGTATAACTTAGGTGCTTTGAAAAAGTCGGCAAAACGGTCTAGCCCTTCATCAAACGCGTCGTTATTAATTTTAAACATGTAATTAGTAATATCGAGCCAAGTATACGCATTGTGCGCGCCACCATTCTTGGTCATAAAATCAGAATACCCTTTTGTATCTGGGTAACGATCAGTGCCTAAAAACAGCATGTGTTCTAAATAATGCGCCATACCCTGTTGCGACATCGGGTCGTGGAGTAAACCTACACCTACACTAAGTGCCGCTGCTGACTTTTCAGCACCCGGATCAGACACTAAAATAACTTCAATGTCGTTTGCTAATTTAAGTGTTTTATATTCGCGGTTATCGTTAGGGCTTACAACTAACGTGTCTGATAATAAAGAGGCCGGAGGCGCCACAGAAACCGAAGCTGTATTTGAACAACCACTTAAAACTGCAAGTGCGATAGCACTAAAACCAATAATCTTTTTCATTTTTGTTTTCCATTAAAAAGTATTGCGCAAAATAGCATGCGCCAATTCAAAGCAATATAGTTAAGCTAAACTAACATTTTCAATTAATAACTTTCTACAAAATAACGCTATTTTGTGTAACACATTGTGAAAAATGTCTTCATAATCGGCTATTAGTTGCGAGTCTGCCAACCTTCGAGATTAAAAATCATTCAATATAAAAAGATACACAAACTCTAAATAATAATAAGGAAAAACAATGGAAAAAATCATCATACTTGCCATGTTTGCACAAGTTACGCTTTCACTGGTTGTAATGCTCATTATGGGTAAAAGGCGCTTTGCAGCAGCTAAAAACAAACAGCTTGATTTAAGCGATTTTAAAACAATGCAGTTAGATAAGGCTGGCGACACTGTCAGGGTTGCAGATAGAAACTTTTCAAATCAGTTTGAAATACCTGTACTTTTTTACGCGGGATGTTTACTTGCACTACAGCTAAATAGCGCCAGTACACTTGTGGCTGTACTGGCCTGTTTATTTGTAGCAACACGTATTGTGCATAGTGTTATTCATTTAGGTGAAAATAACGTACGAGCACGTTTTAAAGTGTTTTTACTAGGTTGTGTTTGTGTGTTTTCAATTTGGCTAGCGATGGTTTGGCGAGTGTTACTTTAAATAGCAAAGTTTAATAATGGTAATGTGGGCGGCTGGTTTACGCCATCCACATTACCATTAATTTTAATTATTTAGCACGTTTTAAACGAGGAACCGCAAGTAAAAAAGCACCTAACAGCCAAATTAACCCGCCGCCAGAACTGCTACTAGAATCTGTTGATGAGTTAGAATCAATTAGCGTATTTTCAGTAACAGTAAGACCTGCGGCTGAATTAGGATCATCATCCATTATCGCCACATTTTGAATAGTCACTAAATTAGCACTGCTAATTGTTACATCAGTGCTTGCACATTGTTCAGCAGTAATACCAACAACGGGTGTTTCACCACAGTGTACTAATGCTGCAATTTTATCTAACGTTGATTGGCTTGCTGCAGTAATTTGTCCAAACACAGTAAAGCCACCGTTTTGGGTATCAAGTGCTGCACTATTGTCTGTAATATTAAAAAACCACTGGCTCGTTGCACTATCAGCATTACCCGATAGTTTAGCCATCGCAATGGTGCCCTTAACATTAGAAAAAACGGGTTCATTTTCTACAGCAGGTTTTGTGGTAATCGCATCTAGCGAGTCAGAAAATGTAAATCCCCCCCCTTGAATAACAAAGTTACTAACAGAGCGGTGAATTACTGTTTCGTTATATGAATCGTCTTGAACGTAACTTAAAAAATTTGCAACTGTTTTAGGTGTTTGTTGATCAAACAAGTTAATTTCTATGACACCTTGGCTCGTGTTCATTTCGACAATAGTGGCAGCACTTGTAAAGCTTGCTGCGGCGAGTACTGAGCCAAGTAAAAGTTTTTTCATGTTGTATTCCTGTTGTTATATTTTTAGATAATTGTTAATGCGTTAACACATTAATGCCATAGGCGATTAAAATCGATTCTAAAGTGAGAGTTGATACAAATTAGACCGTGTTGATAACAAATTAATTACATATACCATTACTTATATTCTTTTTAGCTATATAAATCTAATTATTTAAAATTAAATCATCTTAAGAGTATGGCTACTTTTTGTTACCTTTAAAAAACACAAAACAACAGGATCTTATAATGCCACACACTAAACATGCAATTTGCGACTTTGGTTTACACAAAGGCGAACCCTATACAAAACTGCCAGCAAGCTTTTTAACCTGGATGATAGGTACTAATCACCATAAGCGAGAGTATGCGAATACGGAGTTGAAGCGTCGTGAACGTGCTGCCACAAACCAATTAACAGCCCCTTCCAAATAAAATGTAAAATAAGTACGTTTTTTTAGCATAGAACTAGTTTAAACTAGCTGCCTGATAAATTAAGTAGACCTTAATCCATAGGTATTTTATGCGTATAATTATTTTATTTTCGGTTATTTTTAGTGTACTTGGATGCACATCTCCTGCTCCTGAATCCGTGTTTAGCGCTACCCCGACTAAATATTTAACTGTTCTTCATACTAATGATAACCACGGGCGTTTTTGGCAAAACGAAAAAGGCGAATACGGTATGGCCGCTCGCAAAACGTTAATTGACTCTTTACGCAATAAAGCTCAAAAGCAAGGTCATGCAGTATTACTACTCTCTGGTGGTGATATAAATACAGGTATTCCTGAGTCAGACTTACAAAAAGCAGAGCCTGACTTTAAAGGAATGTCGCTGATTGGTTACGATGCAATGGCATTGGGTAATCACGAATTCGACAACCCTATTGATGTATTGAAGCAACAGCAAAAATGGGTGAATTTTCCTTTTCTATCAGCCAATATATTTGAAAAGGAATCAGGCGAACACGCGTTTGATAGCTATAAAATATTCAAAAAGAATGGATTAACTATTGCTGTTATTGGTTTAACAACAACCGACACAGCTAAAATTGGTAATCCTCAATATATTGGGCACTTAGAGTTTAAAGACCCTGTTGATGTTACAGCAAAACTAGCTAAAGAAATAAAAGCTAAGTACAACCCTGATATTACAATCGCCCTGACTCATATGGGTCATTATGTTGATGCTAGCTTTGGTATCAACGCACCCGGTGATGTAACACTTGCTCGCTCACTTCCTGCAAACACGCTTGATATGATCATTGGTGGCCACTCTCAAGAACCTGTATGTATGAGCGATACAAATGTAAATGACGATAGCTTTAAACCAGGTCTTGCCTGTAAACCAGACCAACAAAACGGTACTTACATTATGCAAGCCCATGAATGGGGTAAGTATGTTGGTAAAGCTGAGTTTAAGCTTGAAAATGGAAAATTAACGTTACTAGACTACAAACTGATGCCAGTTAATTTGTATGTAGATAAAGTACAAGCTGATGGCTCAACTAAAGAAGTATTAGCAAACGAGTACATTAAACCAGACTCAAAACTTGAATCTTATTTAGCGGTATACCAAGCTAAAGGCGCTAAACAAATTGAAGGTACCATTGGTGAAGTAGATGCTCGCTTAGAAGGTGACAGAAACAAAGTTCGCTACCAACAAACAAATCTTGCACGCGTAATTATTCAAGCTCAAATGGATGTAGTGGGTGCAGACTTTGGACTAATAAGTGGTGGTGGTATTCGCAGCTCAATAGAGGCTGGTGAAGTGAGCTATAAAGATATTTTAAAAGTACATCCTTTTAAAAATCGTATTACTTACATGGATTGGCAAGGCAGTGATTTATGGGACTATTTAAATACAGTAACGAGCTTCCCACCGGATGCTGGCGCTTATTTGCAATACCATAAACTATCGTTTGAGCGTAAAAATAATCAGTTAGTTAATGTTGTTATTAACGGCCAACCTTTGAACAAAAATAAAACTTACCGTATGAGCTTAAATAGCTATAACGCATCAGGCGGTGATGGCTATCCTGCGCTTACAAATAAAAAAGGCTTTGTTAGTACAGACGAAACAGATGCCCAAGCACTTCAAGATTTTATATCAAAAAACAGCCCTCTTAAAACGGCTGAATTTACTCCTAAATAGCCTCTAATAATAGGAAAGTAACCTTGTTACTTTCCTATTATTTCAATACTGCCCTTTTTAATATTTGCCAGCCCATAACTATGCAGACGAGAGCGAGAACCCTCCCCGTATGCTTTAGGTGGATAATATAACTCTTTTTCTTCGGGATACTCGCTGAGTACTTCATCTAATGCAGCACGTACTTCGCTCAGGGTTTTTTCTAGGCTATTATTAAAGTTAGGCCTTTTTCTAACTGTATGGCCGAGTTCGACCAACCTATAAAAATACTTGTTAGCAAGCTCTAGCAGCTCCTCTGGCACATCTTTATTATGACTAAGCGCTACATCATCGTTATTTGTACAATACTCTACAAGTGCTAAATAAAAGCACAATGGCTTATTGGCTAAACACATTTTTTGTTCTGTATTACAACTACTTGATAATGTTTTATCATTAAGGTCAACAATAAGTATCAACGGCGTAGGCTCTACAATTGATTGATGCTGTGCATTATTAAACTGCTTATTGCTCTGTTTAATAAACGCAAATTTCATCCAAAAACTAATCAACACACTTAATACTAAAAATATAAAATAGTAAATAAAATGACTCAATGTAAAGTGGGTTTGTTGGACGTTAAATACAACTAATACGAACCCATTACTAGTGCTCAAACTACGTATTATTTGGTGTGAGTTTACAGGTGTTACCATCTCGTTTTTTGGTGCAATAGCAACAACTTTGAGCTCGTTCGAATTAATGTAGCTGTTTAAAGTTTTAATGTAGCTGTTAACTGCATCTTTATTACCTGAATGCTTTAGCAGCTCATTCGATAAATCGAGTAATGGTAAGTCGAGTGCTATTTGCCTTTCTATCTGCGTAATTTTTTGTTTAGCTACTTGCTGGCTTTTTTGAGTTACAGAAATATAAAAGACAGACGACAAAATTAAAAACAAACTTATAATAACAAGTAATTGCTTATACTTACTCATCACCAGCCTCCTCTTTTAAGCCTACTAAGTTGGCGCCACAGCGCCAAAATGGCTGGACGTTTTGATAGTAATGCAAACTTTGATCTTTAGACATATCAAGCAAATTTTCCTGCACTGCGCATAATAAATCAGTGTTGTTTTGCTGCATTTTTAAATACCATCTTGTTCCAGAAATATTATTACTCAATGGCGTAATATAGTTTTTTGAAAAACGTTTTTCGTCGCTCTCTTTCCAAAACGAAGCAATAATATCTACTTTTCCATTAGCGAGTAAATCACGTAATTCGTTATGAGAGCTAGCATAAGTGATTTTCAAATTGGCTAAATTAATATCCAACTCTTTAAACGTTTGCTTTGGTAAAATATGCCCTGATCGGCTGGTCGGATAATCAAGCAAACCTATGCGCTTATCTAAAAAGTATTGTTTAGTGACTCGAGGTTTTTCTTTAGAAGATATAAAAAAAGCCGTGTAGTCAGAAAAACCAACAACGGGCTGGTAGTTATATGTCGACTCTGCTTTAAAGGCTGCCATAATATTGTTTTTAGCCAAAATTAAGTCAGCAATTCCTTTACCCACAAACTCAAAGCTGTCTGCCGTTCTATACCCCCAATACCCTTTTACAGAGCCATATTGCTTAGCCACCACGTTATCAGAGCATAACTTTTGTGTTAATAACTTAGCTATTTTTTTTGATTGCGTAAAAACAATTAATTGGCCTTTGTTACTTGTTGCAGTTGTTTGACACTCTGTTGAGGTTTCGATCATAACTGGAAAGTGTAATTCATCATTGTATACACTAACTTGACCGCAAACCCACGTAACGACCAACAATAGAAACAAAAATGTAACAATTAACATTTTGTGCAACACGATATTTTTAAAATTCAAAGCAATGCCACTCAAAAATAGACTATATAGTGCATTTGAACAATTTCGCTTACTTATTACAACAAGTAATTTTACCTGTTAAACATAAACCATTGATTTAAAAGTAATGTGAATAAGAAACTATGAATTTTAATGAGTCCTTCCTATCAACACCAAAAGTAAGGACAATTGACCGCATTAGCCTGTAGCAACGCCATGAAATATTCATTAAGGAAGTTCTAATGCATAGCAATATAAAGTACTCGATATCTTCTGCGCTTTTGATTAGTGCAATATTTACAAGCACTGACTCACATGCTTGGGGTCAAAATGGCCACCGCATTGTAGGTAAGATTGCAGAATCTCATATAAGCGAAACAACTAAAGCGGCAATACAACCCTACCTTGATGGTGAATCACTTGCACAAATATCAACGTGGCCTGATGAAATGCGCTCTGCCCCTGGCGAGTTTTGGCAAAAGCAATCATCTCGTTGGCATTATATTAATGCAGCACCAGGAAAATCTTTCAGCTTCAATCACGATCACACTAAAAACAAAGAATCTGTAAGTAATATCCTAGAAGGCATTCACTATTCAATGCAAACGCTCACTGATAAAAATAGCACCTTAGATGCTAAACAGTTCAGTTTACGTTTTTTAGTACATTTGGTGGGCGATAGTCACCAACCATTTCATGCTGGTCGAAGTGAAGATAGAGGTGGCAACCGTATTAAGGTTTCATTTTTTAACGAAGAAACAAATCTTCACAGCCTTTGGGATACAAAGTTAGTTGAGAACGAGAATTTATCGTTTACTGAGTACGCACAATTTATTGATACAAATAACAGCGAGTTAATTGCTGAGTATTTACAAAGCTCACCTATGACATGGGTTGAAGAATCTCATAATTTAGCCACAAAAATTTATAAATATACCAACAACGAAATTGGTTATAGCTACATATATAACAATACTCCAATTATAAAGACGCGCTTACAACAAGCGGGTATTCGATTAGCTGGATTACTAAATGCCCTATTTGACCCTTCTGCAAAAGAGTTAGAAACGGCACTGAAAATGACGACTGACAAATAAACTGTATTAAATTTATATAACCTACACACGGGAAATCAACATTATGACTAAGCTTCGCCTTTCGAAATTAACTGGAGCGGTAATTTTAGCTCTAGGTGTTTCTACAAGCGCAATGGCTGCTGATACTTCATCTGCAATGCGTGGTAAAATTACAACGCCTTCAGGTGGCAGTGCTGCAAACGTTAAAATCAAAGTAATTCACCAACCGACGGGAACTATTAGCGAACTAACTACAAACGAAAGTGGTACGTTTATCGCTAATGGTTTACGTGTAGGTGGTCCTTACATGGTTATCATTGATTCTGATACGTTTAACGATACCACTGTTGAAAATATATACTTGAACCTTGGTGAAACTTACCGTTTAAGCTCGCAGCTTGCTCCGCTAAACATCGAAAAGATTGAAGTGTCTGGTTATAAGATTGTTCAACAATCAGGTGGCTCTAGCAGTACATTTGGCTCTGACACTATTGAAAATATGCCAAGCTTTAATCGCGACATTAAAGATATTGCGCGCTTAAACCCACTTGCCAGTATTAATGGCAATGGCGAGCTAACGTTTGCAGGTAGTAACCCTCGTACCAACGGTTTAACAGTTGACGGTATTGGTCAAAATGATGACTTTGGCTTGAACTTTGGTGGCTACCCTACTTCTCAGCCTCCTGTAGCACTTGACGCTATTGAACAAGTTTCTGTTGATGTATCTCCTTTCTCAGCTTCTAAAGGTAACTTTGGTGGCGGTACTATTAACGCAGTAACAAAATCTGGTACAAATGAGTTTAAGTTCTCTGGCTTTTATGAAATATCTACTCCTGAGATAGCTGGCGATGTTCATAATATTGTACAAGAAGACAATCTTGATGAGCTAGGTCATAAAACTTACTCTACAAATAAAGTAGAGCCGATTAAAACTGAAGAAAGATTTGGTTTTAACGTTGGTGGAGCGATTATTGAAGATGAACTGTTTTACTTTGTTAACTATGCAGAATGGTCAAGTGAATTAGATCTAGATTACGGCTTTGACGGTTCTGGTGCTTCAAATGAATTTAATACTTCTGAAGCTAACTATAATCGTTTCATTTCTATCTTAAATAATGAATACGGCTTAACTGATTCATTAGCCGGTGCGCCAGAAGATACAAACAAAAACTTGCTTGTTAAATTAAGTTGGAACGCAAGTGATGACCACCGTTTAGATTTCACTTATCAATGGCAAGACGACCAAGATGAGCGTAACTCTAGCACTGGCGGTGATAATATAGCCTTAGTTTCAAGCACTTATGCATACGTAACTAAGTTTAATAACTTTTCATCTAAACTTTACTCTGATTGGACTGAAAACTTTTCAACAGAAATTGGTGTGTCGTATAAAGATGTTACCTCTGATAGCGCAACTCGCTCTAACTTAGGAAGCATTACTGTTGAGGAAGACGGTCGAAATGGTCCTTCTTACAACTTTGGTACAGATCAATACCGCCATGCAAACCGTTCAGAAACACAAAATCTAACTTTTACGTTAGACGCTACGTATTTAATGGATGAGCATGAAATAAACTTTGGAGCTCAGTACGAGTCACTTCGTTTATATAACTTGTTTGCTCAAAACTCTCTTGGAACGTGGAAATTTGATAGCTTAGAAAATTTTGAAAACCGTGAAATTGGTTCTTATGATTTCTCTTATCAAAATGCTTACACTAATGATTCAGCTGATACAGCATATGATGTAAGACGTAACCAGCTAGCGCTTTACATAGAAGATACTTTTTATGTAGGTGATGATTTAGAAGTTACAGCAGGTGTTCGTTATGAGCGTTTATCATCTGATGATAAACCAACTCTAAATGAAAACTTTGCTAATACGTATGGCTTTACTAACCAAGAAAATCTTGATGGCCTAGACATTATACTTCCTCGTGTTGGCTTTAAGTACTACGTAACAGAAGCGCTTACTATTAATGGTGGTATTGGTCGTTTCCAAGGCGGCATTCCAAATGTTTGGTATAACAATTCATTCCAAAGTGATGGCATTACTTTAGTATCAGCACAAAACGATGTAATTAATGATTACTATGCAAATAACACAGCTGATATTACTCAGGTTCCTGATGAAATAAAAAATACATTAGAGCAAGGTGCTGGTAGCGTTGCGTATATCGACCCTGACTTTAAATTGCCTTCAAGCATTCGTACTCAAATAGGTTTTGAATATGAGTTTGATTCTGAACTATTAGGTGATGGCTTTAAATGGCAAGCTGAAATTGCTTACCATAAAAAAGAGAATGAAGCGGTATGGCATAATTCGTCTATTAACCCAGTAGGCTTAGCAGCGGACGGCGAACGTGTTATCAATCAAAGTATTTACAGTGGCGATAATGTTGACATAGAAATGACTAATTCATCGGATGAAGGTCGTTCAATTATTATTTCAACGGGTATTGCTAAACAATGGGACAATGGCCTGTTTGTATCGGCAAGCTATGCTCACCAAGATGTTACAGAATCATCAGCCGGTTCAGCTTCTCAGGCAGAAGGTAACTATAAGCACAATATTACAGTAAATCGTAATGAAGATATTGCAGCACGTGGCTTTTACGAAGTTGAGCACAGCTTTAAAATTAACTTAGCGTATAACACTGAATTTTTTGAAGGATATGCAACCAAGTTCAATGTTTATTTTGAACGTCGTTCAGGTCGCCCATTTAGTTACACAATGAATATGTATAAAGATGAAGACTTAGGTGATACTAGCTCTTTATTCACTAATGGTGCTTACTTACCTTATATCCCTACAGGTGCTGATGATCCGAATGTAAATTGGGCTGATTCTAAAATGACTTGGGCTGAGTTAGAACCGTTATTAGAGCGTGCTGGTATATCTCAACGTGGTGGGATCTTAGGTAAAAATACAGCAACGCAACCTTGGGTTACTACAATGGACGTTAGCATTAAGCAAGAAATACCTGGCTTTGCTGAAGGTCACACTGGTGAGGTTTATCTAATGATTGATAATTTCGCAAACCTTCTAAACAGCGATTGGGGTGTAGAAAAACGCTTAGGTTACTCTAACCAAACTATTTATGACTTTGGTGGTCTTGATGATCAAGGTAGATATAAAATAGACAACAGCTTTGGTGGTGCGGATGTGCGTAATTACTCGCAAATCAGTTCATCGTCATCAGCTTGGCAGGCTAAAGTTGGTATTAGCTACAAGTTTTAAGTCTTAATAGGTAAGTAATAACACATTAAGTTATTTGTTAACAAAACCCATTGCAAAATTGTAATGGGTTTTTTGTTTTTCACACCCCAATTTCACATGTTTGTCATAAAGCCCACGTAATATATACCCCGATATAGAGTTATTGCTCGAAAAAATACTCAAATAGACAAAAATAGTACTATTTATTAAAAATATATTGCAGTTGTATTTTATTTGTAACGAATAAATAAGGTACACTAGTAACGGATTGTGAATAAATGAACTTCAACTGTTTATTTTGCAAAATTTTAAAATAAAAATATAAAAATTTAATTAATAACTACACGGGAAAATTAAATGAAAACTCAATTACGCAAAACAGCTCTTTCACTTGCTATTGCAGCATGTGTTGGTGTAAGTGGCGCTGCAATGGCTAACGAAACGACCTCTGCAATTAAAGGTCAAGTAATGGGGCCTAACGGCAACCCAGCAGCCGGCACTAAAGTAACAATTTTACACGTACCTTCTGGGTCAGTAAAAACAACTGAAGTAAATGACGCTGGTTATTTCACAGCTAAAGGCCTGCGAGTTGGCGGTCCTTATAAAGTAGTTGTTGATTCAGATGTATATGCAGACCAAGAATTCAATAACATTATTCTTAATATTGGTAACGATTACCCAGTAAACGTTTCTCTTGAGTCACAATCAAGCATGGAACAAATTGTAGTTTCTGGCGCGCCAATTAGCTCTATGTCTGGTGGTACTGGTCCGGCGTCTACTTTCACACTTACAGATCTAGAGAATCAGCCTGCTATTAACCGTGATTTAAAAGATATCATTCGTGTTGATCCACGAGTAGCAATAGATGATAGCCGCGGCACTATTAACTGTGGTGGCGGTAATCCAAAATTTAATAGTTTAACGCTAGACGGCGTTCGTATGAACGATAACTTCGGCTTAAGCTCAAATGGTTACCCTACTATTCGCGCACCTTTTTCTTTTGATTCAATTGAGCAAGTAGCTGTAGAACTTGCACCATTTGATGTTCAGTACGGTGGATTTACAGCGTGTAACATCAATGCTGTAACTAAATCTGGCGGCAACGAAATTCATGGTGGCGTGTTTTTCGATTACACAAATGATTCAATGAAAGGTGATAAAATTGAAGGCGAAGACGTTGATAACGGTAGTTATAATGAAAAACGCTACGGTTTTAATGTTGGCTTACCTCTAATTAAAGATTCATTATTTTTATATACTTCATATGAAAAGCTAGAAGGGGTAGCACAATTCAATTATGACCCTTTAGGTTCAAGTGTTTCTGAAAGCGACTTAGCTCGTATCCAACAAATTTCACAAAATGTGTATGGTTATGATGCAGGTACCACTCCTTCGAGTGCACCTGTAGAAGATGAAAAAATATTAATTAAATTAGATTGGAACATTAACGATTCTCACCGTGCTAACTTAGTTTATAACTATAATGACGGCTTTACATTATCTCAATCAGATACTGGTTCAACTCGCCTATCGTTAGATAGTCACTTTTATGAGCAAGGTGCAGAATTTACTTCAATCATCGGTTCATTATACTCAGACTGGAATGACGATTTTTCAACTGAAGTTCGTTTAGGTAAATCGGAACTAGATGCACGTGTTGAATCACTTGATGCTGCAAGCAGCTTTGGTGAATTCCAAGTAAACACATCGGATGGAGGTCGAGTATATTTAGGTCCAGATGATTCTCGTCAATCAAACGATTTAAATTACGATACAACTACATTTAAACTTGCTGGTACTTACTACCTTGACCAGCACACGATAACAGCTGGTTACGAGTATGAAGAGCTAGAAGTATTTAACCAATTCGTTCAACACACGCAAGGTGAATGGAGTTTTGCAAGTATTGATGATTACGAAGCAGGAATTGCAAGTGCAATTTTCTACAATAATGCCGCAGGTACGAATAATGCTGCAGATGCCGGCGCTAGCTTCTCATATGCTCAACATACTTTTTATATTCAAGATGAATATAGCTTCTCAGACATTGATGCATCACTAACGTTTGGTCTTCGTTACGACAGTTACACTAGCGATGACAAGCCTACTTTAAATGAAAACTATACTGCACGTTATGGTTTCAGTAACCAATCAACATTTGATGGTGTGGATTTAGTTCAACCACGTATTGGCTTTGAATGGTATGCAACTGATGCACTTGAAGTTCGCGCAGGTTTGGGCTTATTTTCAGGTGGTAATCCGAATGTGTGGTTATCTAACTCATATTCAAACGACGGCATCACAAATATTAGCGCAAATCAGTTTGGATCTATTGATTTATTTGCTACACCAAATGTGAATGGTGGAAAACCAGGTTTTGATGTACCACAATCACAGTTTGATAAAGTAGCTAACACAGTAATTGGTTCTGGAGATAGCTTTACGAACGCCGTAGCTTCTGATTTTGAAATCCCATCGGAATGGAAATATTCAGTAGGGGCTACTTATACAACAGAAGACGAATATGTAATCTCATTAGATTATCTCTACACCAAAAAGCGTGATGCAGCAACGTTAATGGACCAAGCCCTTACTGACAGTGGTACTACTACTTTTGATGGTCGTCCAATTTTAACCTCTATTGAAGGACGTGACGGTGATTTACTTTTAACAAATGTTAATGGTGACAGTGGTGAAACTTCAATTATCTCTGCAGCTGTAAGCAAAGCATTCGATAACGGTATTAAAGTACAACTATCATATGCTTATACAGATGCTGATGATGTTAACCCAATGACAAGTTCAACAGCGAGCTCTAACTACGGTAACTTGGCAACGTCTAACCCGTTAGATCCTGGTGTATCTTCATCAGATTATGAAATACCTCATCGCTTTACATTAAACCTTGCTTACACACATGAATTTATCGATGGATATAGCACTCGCTTTAATTTATTTGGTGAAGCATACAAAGGCTTGCCTTACAGCTTCACATTTAATGGTAACGATGAAGATACATTTGGTGATTTTAATTCAAATGATTCTCGCCAACTACTTTATGTACCGTTAGTAAACGATCCTAACGTTGTTTATAACATGTCAGCAGATGAGATTAATGAATTTAATGAGTTCATTGCATCTGAAGGATTAAAACGTGGTGAAATTTCAGGTCGTAACGCGCAAAATTCTGATTGGTTTGTTAAGTTTAACTTTAAGCTAACTCAAGAAGTACCTGGGTTCATGGATGGCCATAAAGGTGAAGCATTCTTCGTAATCGATAACTTAACTAATATGTTAAACGATGATTGGGGTGTACTGAAAAAAGGTCCTTTCGTTGGTGCTCGTATGATTTCAACAGATATTGATGACCAAGGCCGTTACGTTTATTCAAACTTTAACGGGAATAACGCAAGCACCACAACTCAACGTGATGCATCTCTTTGGGAAATGCGTGTAGGTGTTCGTTACACTTTCTAATTTAGAACTGTAGCCTAAAACACCTTTTAAAAGCCCACTTTGTGGGCTTTTTTATGCCTTTAATTTGTTATTTAACTTTTCAAAAATACTCACTAACACTTCGTATTCTTCGTTGGTTAAAGTACTCAGTAATTGTTTTTCCCAATTAAGTGCATCGGGTGCTATTTGCTCATATAAGTTTTGCCCTGCTTTACTCAGCACAAGTAATGCTGCGCGTTTGTCTTGCTTATTTAGCTCACTTCTCACTAAACTTTTATCTATTAAAACTTTTACCGCGCGTGAAACAGTCGACTTGTCCATATTTGCTTGCGTGCATAAATCCTTTGCGTTGCTTTGGCCATACTGCGCTAAATTAGCAAGTATTCGCCACTGGGGAATATTTAAACCGTACTTAGTTTGATAAACCTCGGCAAAGTCGTTACTTACACGTGTTGCTACATTCGTTAATTGATAAGGTAAAAACGTTGCTAAATCAATTTTCATTTTTGGTTATCCCAGCTTTATAAGGCTTACTTTGGTGTTCATTAATATTTACACAGGTGCGTAGTTGCACATTTGATATTAGTCTCACTTGAGAGTATCTTAACTGAAATAATAATAATATTAAACCAACCCCCTCTCACAGGAGTCAGTAATGGCGACACAATTAAGTTATATGACAGGTTTTGGTAATGAATTTGAAACACAAGCGCTACCCGGTGCATTGCCGATAGGACAATTTAGCCCACAAAAGGTTAAATACGATTTATACACCGAGCAATTTAGTTCGACTGCATTTACGGCTCCTCGCGCTTCAAATCGCCGCACTTGGTTTTACCGCCTTCGTCCTTCGGTAGTGCAAGGTGATTACCAAGCAATTGATAACGGCCTAATAAGAACAGCCCCAATCACTGAAGCCGTAACACCACCAACAATGCTACGTTGGAATCCTATTGATATACCTTCACAGCCGACTGATTTTATTGATGGCTTGGTAACTATGGCAGCTAATGGCAGTGCCAATGGGCAATCTGGTATTGGCATTCATGTATATGTCGCTAATCGGTCAATGCAAGGGCGTTACTTTTGCAATGCCGATGGCGAAATGTTGTTTGTCCCTCAGCAAGGTGAGTTATTAATTCACACCGAGTGCGGTAAGTTAAGCATTAAACCAGGTGAAATTGCTGTGATTCCCAGAGGAATTAAGTTCGCTGTTGATTTAATTGATGATACAGCCCGTGGTTATATTTGTGAAAATTATGGCCATGCGTTAGAGCTTGCAGAGCGAGGACCTGTTGGTGCAAACGGTTATGCCAACGACAGAGACTTTCAATACCCCGTTGCTGCATTTGAAGATAAAGAAGGTGACTTTGAGCTTGTTTCTAAATTTAACGGTAATTTATTTAGCTGTGAAATAAAGCACTCTCCTTTTGATGTAGTTGCATGGACGGGTAATAGCTCACCCTACAAATACGACTTATCGCGTTTTAATGTAATGAATACAGTGAGCTTTGATCACCCCGACCCGTCTATATTCACTGTGCTAACCTCTCCTTCTGCTACTGAGGGTATGGCAAATGTCGATTTTGTGATATTTCCACCGCGTTGGATGGTAGCCGAAAATACATTTCGCCCGCCTTATTATCACCGCAATATTATGAGTGAATTTATGGGCTTGATTGAAGGTGTGTATGATGCAAAAGAGCATGGTTTTGTACCTGGTGGTGCAAGTTTACACAATTGTATGTCGCCACATGGACCTGAAGCAGACGTATTTGAAAAAGCCTCAAACGCTGAGCTTACACCACAAAAATACGAAAACACATTGGCCTTTATGTTTGAGTCGCGCTATATAATTTCACCGACAAAATATGCATTAGAAGGTAGGGAACGCCAACCAAACTACACCGATTGCTGGCGTACTATTAAAAAACAATTTACAGGTTCACAGGATTAATTATGAAATTATACAGCTACTTTCGCTCATCAGCGGCTTATAGGGTGCGTATAGCGCTTAACTTAAAAGCAATCGATCATGAACTTGCTATTGTTAACCTTTTAAAATCGGAGCAGCTTGGGCAGGAATACTTAGCCACTAATCCGCAAGGGTTACTACCTGCACTTGAAACTGATAATGGTGTTTTAGCACAATCGCTTGCAATACTGGAATGGCTTGATGAAACTTATCCGCAATCGCCATTAATTACGGGGACTGCGTGGCAAAAAGCACAAATAAGAAATTTAAGCTTTGCCATTGCCTGCGATATTCATCCTGTTAATAATTTACGCGTGCTGAAATATTTATCGAACGAATTAGGTGTTGATAACGAGGCTAAAAATAAGTGGTATCGACATTGGATAGAAATTAGTTTTGAAAAAATAGAACTGATGCTAAACGAAAATGATGACTACTGTTTTGGTAACCAACCAACACTTGCTGACATTTGTTTAGTGCCGCAAGTATTTAATGCAATTCGTTTTAACGTAGATATGAGCGCTTATCCAAAAATTGCAGCCATTTACGAACACTGTAATAAATTAGCTGCATTTAATGACGCTGCACCGCAAAATCAACCCGATGCAAATTAAGCTAATTTAAAACTAACTTTGTAGCGCACTATGAATAACCGTAATGTGCTCAATTAAATCTAAGCCCAGATCAGTTAAATATCCTCCATCTGGGCTATCTATAATCCCTTTTTCAAATAAGCGTTGCGCTGCACTAAGTAAGCTTGGCTCTGCGTCTGAGTGTAATTTAATACCCTGCATTTTACTGTCGCGAGGAAACTTTGCTAATAGTGTGAATTCTTCGATCATTGTTTGATTAAATTGCATTGTGTGCACCTTTTTATTTGAATCCAAGTTGTTCTGTGAGTAACTAAGTTTATAATTAAAATCACTTTGTGTACTTTACACTAGCACGTTTTTTAGCTTAATGTATTATTTTTAACCCTCCCTATTTAAAGGCCTCTAATGCGTAACTTTTTAATTCTATGCTTTTGTTTTAGCAGCTTATCGTATTCAATACTTAGTGAAGCAACAACCCTTAAAACCCATTCAATTATTGATGCAAACCAGTTTGTAAATGAAGAATCAAACTGTTGGTACGACAACAAACGCTATAGCGAAGGCGCATTAATACAAATTCACTCATTTACACTTTTGTGCGGTGCTAAAACACCCCAACACAGTAACAGCCAACTCATTTGGCTTAAAATAGATAAACAAGGTAATGCTATTTACCCAACAGCTCCTAAAACAATCACTGTGAATTAGCGCTAAAAGCTGATTTGAGCTACAATGCACGCAGTTTAAATAAGTAGTATGGCTATGGATAATCAACCTAAAAACCCTTTACATGGGGTAACGTTAGAACAAATACTTGTTGAGTTAGAACAGCGACTTGGCTGGAGAACACTTGGCGAGCAAGTAAAAATCAAATGCTTTACTGATCAACCGAGCATTAAATCGAGTTTAAAGTTTTTGCGTAAAACGCCTTGGGCTCGCGATAAAGTGGAAGCACTTTATATTCACACTATAAATAACAAACCTATTCGTAGACCAAAAAGTGCACCGAGAGAAACATCTTCTCAAGCGCCGGATACAACAGGGTTTGTTTGGCCATCAATTAAAAAATGATGTAAAAAAGGAGCTAATTTAGCTCCTTTTTTGATTGTAATTAGCGCGATTTATTGCTCTTTGCAAATCACATTTAATGAGGCCGGCTCAATAGTAATAACGAGTTTGTGAGCAGTTTTAACTTCACCGTCAAGTACGTACTTAAACTCTCCTTCACCTGTCACCTCGACTCTTTTAGCATTTGTATGATGCGAATTTATAGCTAAATGTGTTTGAGTTAAACTGCTAAACATCAGTTCTGCAATGCTCAATATTGTCGTAGAATTTTCATTATTTGGTGTTAGCCAATTCACATCAAGAAGCCCGTCACTATGATTTGGCTGCCCACCACCTTGAGCCAATAACGTTGTAAAAGGCGCAGCGTTAGCCACAATAAAGCTATTTGTACATATTTCTTTCGGCTCATTATCATCAAGTTTCACACTAAGTAACTGTGATTTCTGCTCGCCAAACGCTTCAAAAAAGCCATTTAAATAGGCAAGTTGCCCCGATTTATTTTTCGACTCTCTATCTGCTTTTTCAATCATTGATTGCTCAAAACCAATGCCCGCTAATAAAAGTACTAATTCGTTATTACAATAAGCGGTATCTATTGTGCTTGTTTGACCATCAATTATTAAATCACAGGCTTGTTCAACAGGAATAAATTTAGAGCTAATCCCCATCAATACATGCGCAAGTGCGTTTGCAGTCCCCATTGGTATAATACCTAGCTTACATTGTGTATTTACAAGTACGCTTGCAACTTCGGCCACTGTACCATCGCCTCCACACGCTATTATTATGTCTGGTTTTTGCGTAATCGCTTGTTTAGCAAGCTCAATACCGTTTACGTCTTGTGAAGTAGTAAGTACTTTTAAATCGTAATAGGCCGATAACCGCGCAACAATTAAGTGCTCTTTTTCTTGCCATAATCGTGTACCAGATACTGGATTTGCAATTAAAACGGCTTTGTTTTTAATCAGCAGCTCGCCTTTTTTATGGCGCTTAGCTAAATGGCGAAGCTGATGCTTATTTAAATTTGCGGTTTCGCGGGTTTCCTTTATTTGTGCAAGTACTTCATGTACATCTGCATTTTTGTTTTGACTCAATAAATAAGCCGCCATTACAAAAACTGACCGCCCACGGCCTAAAGCACAATGTACAACTACGCGACGGTTTTCTTTAATATGATGATGTATCCAATTAATAGCCTGATTTAACTGAGAATGGGTAGGAATACTATGATCGAGCACCGGAATGTTTAAGTAATTTATATTCTCTTGTGTTGAACTCCACTCGAGTCCGTCAAATTCACACGTAACGTCTAAAATTGCCGTAATTCCGTTATCTTTTAATGTGTCTATGTCTGAGGGAAATAATCGGCAAGCTAAAAATAGGTTTTCGTTTATTTTTTGAATTGGCGGCACTTTATCGCGCTTACGTGACCAGGCATTATAAATTTGCACACCAAATAAAAATGGCACAAACGCCCAACGTATATAAAATGGGATCACCCCATTTTCACGTTTTCTAAATATTTTTGCTGTATTAAAAATATATGCGGTACTCACTAATAAAAGTGACAGTGCAGTCCAATAAAAAACAATAGCAAAGTAAACAGAGTTTACTTCCCAACCAATAAAAATAAGTAGTAATGCTAAAAGTGAATAACCAATTGCAGCCCACATAGTCTCTCCTTTGTGTAAATAATTCCGATTTTCTAATTTTAATTTAAACGGCTTTATGTACTCTTTTGCAAATATCACGCCATATAAATGGCATTTTAAATTCAAATTAAAATCATAAGCTATTGATATGTAATGTTAATAATAAAATAAATTTAAGTGCAATCTGCTCTTTGTGCATTTTTTACAAACATGTGAATAAATTATACTTACACGTCTAAATTTCAAACACTGATCGGTTATTGCTTGTACTAACGTATAAAGCAGCTAATCTAAAAATCAATTAAATTTTTTGCATCCAAATCACACTCTCAACCGTTTACTCAATGATAATAAGAAAAACAGGACTCCTATGGATAACGATGATTTACTCCCTCTTCTGTGCGCAACAGCACAAGGAGACAAAAATGCTTTCTCAAGTTTATATCAACAAACTAGCGGCAAACTTTTTGCTATTAGTTTAAATATGCTCACTAACAGAGCTTATGCGGAAGAGGCACTACAAGATGCTTTTATAAAAATTTGGCATAACGCATCTGAATACAACGCCTCTAAAGGCACCGTTATTAGTTGGATGATAAGTATAGTTAGATACAGAAGTCTTGACTCACTACGCTATCACAAAGTACGAAAAGAGCAGTCGTTAGGCGATGACGAATATGAAAATGAAAGTATCGACGTTAATTACGATGAAGAAACGAAACTGGTTAATTGTATCGAACAGCTTGAGCCACAACAAAAACAAGCTATTCACTTAGCTTATTATAAGGGGCTGAGTCATAGCGAGCTAGTGGATCATATAGAAACGCCATTAGGTACAGTTAAAAGCTGGATCAGGCGTGGGCTTATGCAGCTACAAAGGTGTTTAACATTATGAATTATAATAAACCCGAATTATTAGACGCGCTTGCTGGGCAGTATGTGCTTGGCACACTTAGAGGGCTTGCCCGTAAGCGTTTTCAGCGTCTGTTGCTTAATTCAAATCAAGCACGTGAAGCAACAAATATGTGGGAGCAAAACCTAAACAACTTAGCGAGTGCTATTACGCCGCAAACGCCACGTGACGAGGTATGGGTAAATATACTACAACGTATTGAAAACAGGCCACAAACAAGTAAAACAGTGATACATACCAAGCCTTCAATTTGGCGTACATGGTCTTTTGTGGCAACTGCTGCGTGTATTGTTTTAGCCTTTTTAGTTATTCAACCTAGTACCAATGTTATGCACACTCAACAAATTGCTTTGGTTCAAAATCAAGATAAACAATCATTGTGGTTTATTGATGTAAGCGAGCAAGGGCTCTCAATTAAAGCCAGTAGCCAATTGGTTGCCCAAACTAATAAAGATTATGAGTTGTGGATGATTTTAAAAGGGCAAGATGCACCTATTTCACTGGGTTTACTTCCCAAGCAAGGCAGTAAAATATTATTTAAAGATAACCGTTTTAACGCAAGTGATATCGCATTGTTAGCCGTGAGCTTAGAACCTATTGGTGGCTCACCAAATGGTTCTCCTACTGAAGTGCTTTACACCACAGAGCTAGTACTTTTATAACCCTACTATTATGACTAAAGTTGGCTGTTTACTTAAAGCAGCCAACCTTCTCTAAAACTTTTTTAACAAAAAATAAAAATAATTTAACTTTTTTGCATCCAATTTAAATCCTGCCCCGTTATTAGCTATGACTTCAATCAAAACTAAAGGACAAAGTCATGAAAGCTTTAACTCCATCAATACTCGCAGTAGTAATATGTAGTACGTTTGTAAGTGCACCAAGTGAAGCATCTAGCCACAGAGAAGCGCCAAATATAAGCCGTTTCCCGACTTTAGATTCAACCGATTTTTATGTATTTAATAGTTACGAGCAAGGTCGTGATGATTTTGTAACATTAATTGCTAACTATATCCCGCTGCAAGATGCATACGGCGGTCCTAATTACTTTGCAATGGACCCAGATGCTACCTACAGCATTCATATAGATAACGACGGCGATGCTGTTGAAGATATTACATTTGCGTTTAACTTTAAAAGCATGCTTCCTAATGATAACCAAGGTGTGCAATTAACTGTTGGACCTGAAGGTAATCAACGCACCGTGTCTGTACCGCTTAAAAATGTAGGCGGTGTATCTGCCGGTGATGACAGCGCTGCAAATTTTAGCGAATCATACACAATGAGCATGATTAGCGGCGCGCAGCGTACTGGCGAAACAACGGTATTAAACAACACTGCATCAAACTCAAGCACATTTTCTAAACCGCTTGATTATGTCGGCAATAAAACATTTGGCTCAATGAGCGATTACCAAACTTATGCTGACCAATTTGTGTATCAGGTTTCTATTCCTAACTGTGAAAGCATGGCACAAGTTTTTGTAGGACAACGTAAAGACCCATTTGTAGTTAACCTAGGTAAAACATTTGATTTAGTTAACTATGTACCTGTAGAAGGCGATAGCGCCCCTGGTGCTGGTGACGGCGGTGGTTTTCCAGGTGGTATAACGCAATCAGCCGATAATGACGACCTTGCAGATAAAAACGTAACATCAATCGCTATCGAAATACCTAAAAGCTGTATTGTCGGTGAAGGTAACAAAGTAATTGGTGCATGGACAACAGCAAGCTTACCTCAAGCACGTGTATTAAACCCAAATGCTAAATTTGCTAATAATGCGGTAAACGGTGGTGCATTAACTCAGGTTTCACGACTAGGTAGCCCGCTTGTAAATGAGCTGGTAATTGGTATTAAAGACAAAGACACATTCTCTACTGCACATCCTAAGGACGATGCACAATTTTTAGATTATGTATCGCACCCATCATTACCAGAGTTATTAAATATTTTGTTTAAAGATGCTGTTAATACCACTCTTGGCGCAAACTTAGAAACACTGGCACCCACAAACTTCCCGCGTACTGATTTAATCACTGCATTTTTAACGGGTTTTGCAGGCGTTAATCAACAAGCAACAGTAACACCTTCAGAAATGCTACGTTTAAATACAGACATTGCAGCAACAGCGCAAGCTGATCAATCTGCATTTGGTGTAGCGGGTAATGATTTAGCCGGCTTCCCAAATGGTCGTCGCCCGGGTGATGATGTGGTTGATATTGCACTTCGTGTTGTGATGGGTCGTTTATGTCACCCTATTCCTGTAAATGGTGAAGACACTGATTTAGGACTCTGTGTACCAGAGGATGCTAATACAGGCACAGTGCCATTTACTGACGGTGCACCTATTGATGCAACAATGATGGATTCATCATTCCCATACCTTGCAACACCGCTTGCTGGCTCTAAATAAGGAGTAAAATAATGCGTAATTTAAAAACTACCCATATTTGTGTTCTCCTCAGTGCATTAACATTGGGAGCATGTAGTAGCGATGATGATAAAAAACAGCCTACACCGGTTGTAAACACAGCGCCTACCGCAAGTGATGCAATGCTAACTACACAAACTGAGGTAAGCATTACCGATATGCTTAGCGCAACCGACAATGATGGCGATTCACTGACTTACTCGTTAACAAGTGAGCCAACTCTCGGAACTGT
The DNA here is from genome assembly GCF_002863625.1 of Pseudoalteromonas sp. MelDa3. Classification (NCBI taxonomy): domain Bacteria; kingdom Pseudomonadati; phylum Pseudomonadota; class Gammaproteobacteria; order Alteromonadales; family Pseudoalteromonadaceae; genus Pseudoalteromonas; species Pseudoalteromonas sp. MelDa3. The sequence continues at coordinate 24,967 of NZ_PJBR01000005.1, forward strand.
TACCGTTAATAGCGATGGTAACTTTACCTATACACCGAATAAAGAAGCGACAGGTTCAGATAGTTTTATGTTTGGTGTAAGTGATGGCGTTAATTCGCAAGTAACTGCAACAGTAAACATTACAATTGACGCACTACAAGTCGACTTTGCTCAATTTGCAACCGATGCATTTAATCAAGCCGCAAATGCAGAGCCATTAACTGTTAACGGTCGGGTGTTTACAAACACAGATACCGATGTTGATGGATTAATTTCAACAAACGGTAACTAACCAAGTAATTAAGCTGACAGGCCATGGATGGCTTTTTTCAAAGGATATTTATAATGCATTTATCAATTTTTAAGTCCGTCGCATTTATTACTTTATGCCTAACACCCCTTGCGTTAAGCGCTGCGCTTTTTACCCCAAAAGATGATGCAGTTATTGCTAAAAGTAATTCAACGCTTAGTGCTTCCCTCTCTGTTGACGAAATAAATACATTAGTCACTAACAGCCAATATGCCGGCCAAACAGAGCGCTTACAGGGGCTACTTAAAACCCGTTTAGCCCAGCTATATAAACAAACACCCTCATCTCAAATTGGTTACTTATATGCTCGCGTTTTACAAAAAGAGCACCTTTTTGACGAAGCTATTGATATTGCTAACAACGTTTTGATTGCCGAGCCAAAACATAGTAATAGCCATTTATTGCTAGCCAATATATTTATGACTCAAGGTAAGTTTGCACAAGCAAAAAAACACTGCGTCGCCTTAATTGGGCAAGTAAGCACTATTACTGCTAGCACCTGTGTACTCGATGTACAAAGCCAACATGAAAGCGTTTTAGACAGCTACCAAGCATTAGTAAAAATTATAAATAATAATCAAACTAGCCTAGCTACAAACCATGTTTTAAGTGAAATGAGCTACCGTTTAAACAACTACAAACAAGCTTTGTCTCACTTACAAAGTGTAGATTTAGTTCAAGCCCCTGTGAGCCTTATTGTTTTATGGGCCGATATTCAAATTGCTCTAAATCAACCGCAACAAGTATTAAATACATTAAGCGTACTGCTTCCTGATAAAAGTAATTTAGAGGATGCTATTTTGCTAAGACTTTCAATCGCAGAAAAAAAACTAAATAAACGCGATAAAAAATGGCAAAATACAATGGCGCAAAGAGTTACACTACGAGAGCTTCGTAAAGATTCTTTTCATGCAAGTGACTTAGCTAAATATTACCTTGATGTACAACCAAATCGCGAAAAAGCACTTTACTGGGCTCATATTAATTGGCAACAGGCTAAAATGAGCACCGATGAGCAATTACTTATTCAAGCAAAAGCGATGCAACGAGACACACTATGAAAACGCCTTATCTATTTATACTCACTTTAATGCTGTGTATTTTCTCAACTTACAGCTTTGCCCATCAACTAAGTACAAGTTATATAACCTTAAATAGCGAGAACAATAACGACACCAACAAAAACCAATACACGGGTACCTGGCAAATTAATATAGCCGACTTAGAGCACGCAGTGCCTCTGGATTTAGATAAAAACGGGCAAATTTCGTGGGCAGAAATAAAAGCAAAACGCAGCTCAATTAATAACTTCATTGAAGAAAATTTAAATATCACGCAAAACGCGCAAATATGCCCTTTAAAAAGTGAAGGAATCTATCAGCTAGATAATCATTTTAACCAACCTTATTTAGTCATTCCGCTGCTGTTTAGCTGTGATGACAATAAAGTAATCTCCCTTTCCTATTCCGCTTTTTTTAAAACCGATGCCAATCATAAGTCCATCGTAAATATAAACGGTGTATCTCGTGTATTTAATATCAACGAGGCACAACAAACGTTCAGCTTTGAGCAAACAAGTTATTTAAGTACGTTTAATCAATACGTGTATCAGGGTGTTTTACATATTTGGATTGGTATTGATCATATTTTATTTTTAATCGCCCTGTTACTTACCTGTGTTTTAAAGCGCAGCGATAAAGCATGGCAAGGTATTAGCTCTAAAAAACAAATTATTAAACACACAGCATGGATAGTAACCGCGTTTACACTTGCGCACTCTATTACGCTTACCGCAACAGCTATGAGCTTAGTCTCACCAAATAGCCGCTGGGTAGAGCTTGGAATTGCTATATCGGTTTTATTTGCAGCATTAAATAATGTGTGGCCGTTGGTACTTCGTTTAGGTTGGCTTACTTTTGCTTTTGGTTTACTGCACGGGATGGGATTTGCGAGCGTACTTGGCGAGCTTGGCTTGTCGAGCGACTATCAACTGCTTAGCATTTTAGCGTTTAATTTAGGCGTCGAAATCGGACAACTTAGTATCTTACTAGTAGCCTTACCAATACTCATTTATGTGCGACACTACACTTGGTATAAAAAGTGGTTAATGCCAATGGGCTCCGTTGCTATCGCAATCATTGCACTTCAGTGGTCAATCGAGCGCTTTTAAATAGACTAAAATAAAAAAGCTAGCCAAAATATTGGCTAGCTTACTTTTGGTTATTTATTTTGAGCGTTACTGCGCTTTATCAAATGGCATCAGTAATGTTTTCATCGCAGGGCGAAGCGCTATGAGTACCGTTTCTTCGGTGAGCTCAGGGTAGAGTAACTTTCTGAGTAATAACCCCGCCATCATCGAAAAAATAACGTTAATTCGGCTTTCAAGTTCAAGCTCATCAATGTCTTTGAGCGCACTTCGCTCGCTTGTTAAAAGCTGTCTCATGCGCCCTCTTGCTTGAATATCGGTTTCACGCAAGAGAGTTGCTACTTTAATATTTCGACCTGCTTCTGCCATCATGTCTAAATCAATAACACACGAGCCTGTGTCCATGTGCCTTTGCACACCAATATTTAAGCCATCTAAAAGAGCCGCTAAAACATCACCAGGGTGATCTTCAAACTTTTGAAAGATGGAGAACATTTCTTCCATGTCTTTTTCAATAATGCTTTCTATAATGGCTTCTTTACTTTCAAAGTAATTATAAATATGGCCTGCACTCATCCCTGCCGTTTTAGATATTTCAGCCATACCTGCACCGTGATAACCTTTTCGGCGAAAACACTCTGCAGCAGCTGTTAATATTTGCTCACGCCTAGCCAGTGCTATCGCGGGATCTGTTTGCCTTTTTGCTTTAGGCTTCATGTTCAACTCCACTACCAAGTCATAAACCCAGTAAAGCAAGAGCTATAAATAGTCTCGCCATGTAAATATGTAATGCGGCTTTAAAAGCCGAAAATATTATTTCTCTACCTGAGCTGTTTCACTGGTTACGTTCCATCCGCCACCAAGCGCTTTGTACAAGTTAATTTGGCTTGCAAGATACGCTTGCTGACCCGAAATTAACTGTTGCTGCGCGCCGTACCATGTACGCTGAGCATCAAGTACTTGCAAGTAGCTATCTGCGCCTTTTTCGTAACGCATTTTTGATAAATCAAACGTGATTTGTCGGCTATTTATAAGCATATCAAGGGCACTTAATTGCTCTTGGTAACCTTCTCTATCAGCAAGTGCATCGGCAACTTCGCGAAACGCATTTTGAATTTTTTGCTGGTACGTTGCCACCGCAATTGCTTGATCGGCTTTTGCTACATCAAGATTTGCTTGGTTACGTCCCATATTAAAAATAGGTAAGCTAATTGACGGCACAAAACTCCATGTACCCGAGCCTGAATCAAACAAGCCACTTAAATCACTTGAAGCAGACCCGGCATTGGCTGTTAAGCTAATACTTGGATAAAACGCCGCACGTGCAATACCAATATTGGCATTTGCAGCAAGCATTAAATGCTCAGCGGCTTTAATATCAGGGCGTTGCGATAACAGGTCAGACGGTAAACCGACCGGCACTTCTGGCATGCTGATCAAGTTAGTCAGGTCTTTATTAGGCAGCAAATCAGCTGAAACAGATTTACCCACTAATAAATCTAGGGCACTTTTATCACGCTTTAACAAACGCTTGTACGTTGCTATGTCTACTTTTGCTGTAGCAACTGTACTTCTAAGCTGCTCAAGGGTAATCGAAGACGTCGCACCTAAATCAAAGCTTTTTTGCGTAAGCGATAATGATTCTTGCTGAGAGGTGAGCGTTTCTTTTGCAAGCTCTAGCAGTTGTAAGTCCGTCGCGTAACTAAGCCACGCATTTGCCAACTCTGAAATTAAAGACACCTGCGTACTGTATTGGCTAAGCTCTGTAGAGTATAAATTTTGCAGTGCTTGCGCTGATTGGTTGCGTACTTTGCCCCAAATATCTAACTCGTAAGACGTAATGCCCACTGTTGCACTGTATTGCGAGCTAATAGCTGCATCGCCAGTACCCGACAAATCAGCCGGTAAACGCTGGCGCGTACCAGAAGCATTTAAATCAAGCGACGGATACAAAGCAGAGTCTTCAATTTGATACAAACCACGCACACGCTGCACATTAAGCACTGCAATTTGCATGTCTTTATTATGCTCAAGGCTTTGCGTAATTAAGGTTTGTAGTTTTTCATCATTAAAAAACTGCTGCCAATTTAATTGCTGCGCAGCGCTTTGCTCAGTACCTGATGCATAAGCATCAGATACTGGTAGAGCAAGGTCTTTTTGCTCTGGCGCTAATTGACAACCACTTAGCACCAATAAAGCAATTGCACTTAGGCTGAATGTTTTAATGCTCATTCTGCGCTCTCCTTTGTTGTCTCGTTAGTTTTACCAGGGAATACACGGCGAACTAACACAAAGAACAACGGTACAAATACAACAACTAATATTGATGATGCGAGTGTGCCGCCAATAATCGAAATACCTAACGCATTTTGTGCGCCAGAACCTGCACTTGAGGCAATAGCAAGTGGTAAAACACCACAAATAAAGGCCATCGAAGTCATGAGTATTGGACGTAATCGTAAGCGTACAGCTGCAATAGCCGCATCAACTAAGCCAAGCCCATCATCCATTTTATGAATCGCAAACTCTACAATCAGTATCGCATTTTTAGATGCCAAACCAATGGTGGTCAACAAGCCAACCTGCAAGTAAATATCGTTAGATAAGCCACCGCCTAGCGCTGCCATAATTGCACCAAATATACCCAGTGGCACAATCATCATTACCGCAAACGGTACCGACCAACTTTCATAAAGTGCAGCTAAACATAAAAATACAAACAATAGCGATAAGCCATATAGTAAAGGTGCTTGACCACTACTTGAGCGCTCTTGGAATGAAATACCGGTCCACTCAGACGAAATACCATTAGGTAATTGTTTAACTAAACGCTCCATTTCATCCATTGCTTGGCCTGTACTGTAACCCGGCGCTGCGCTACCTTGAATTTCCATTGCTGAAAAACCATTGTAACGCTCTAAACGTGGCGAACCATGCGTCCAGTAAGCACTAGCGAACGCTGAAAACGGCACCATATCGCCATTATCATTGCGCACATACCACTTATTTAGATCCTCAGGCACCATGCGCGATTGTGCATCACCTTGCATATACACTTTTTTAACTCGACCACGGTCAATAAAGTCATTCACATAACTACTACCCCATGCTGTCGAAAGTGTACTGTTAATATCGTTTTGCGACACACCAAGCGCTTCGGCTTTTGCCAAATCTGTATCAAGTTGTAGTTCTGGCATATCTTCTTGTCCATTTGGACGTACGCCCGCTAAAATTGGACTTTGGCTTGCTAAACCTAATAACTGATTTCGTGCCGCCAAAAGTGCGTCATGGCCAAGGCCTACACGGTCTTGTAAGAAAATATTGAAGCCATTAGCAGTACCCAGTTCAACAATTGCAGGTGGCGGGAATGCAAACACAAACGCTTCTTTTATCGTTGAAAAGTAGCCCATCGCTTTACCTGCAACACCTTGAACAGATAACTCGTCACGTTGACGCTCATCCCAATGTTTAAGGTTAACAAAGGCAATTGCTGAGTTTTGGCCAGAGCCTGCAAAACTAAAACCAGTAACGGTAAAAATACCATTCACAGCTTCAGATTGATCGTTTAAAAAGTGATTTTCTACCTTTTTAACAACCTCAAGCGTTTGCTGTGTTGTAGAGCCTGCTGGCAGTGAAACTTGGTTAAACAAAATACCTTGGTCTTCGTCAGGTAAAAATGCCGTTGGCAAGCTTGAGAATACATAAACCATACCGCCCACAATCACACCATAAATAAGTAAGTAGCGTTTAGAGTGCGTAAGCATACGGCCTACAAAGCTTTGTGCACCTGAATTTGTTTTATCAAAACCACGGTTAAAGCCTGTAAAAAATCGGCCAAATAACGTCTCATTGTTATGTACATGGCTTGGTTTTAAAAGCGTTGCACACAATGCAGGCGTTAAAATAAGAGCAACTAAAACAGATAACCCCATCGCCGATACCAGTGTTATAGAAAACTGACGATAAATAATACCGGTAGAGCCACTAAAGAATGCCATTGGGATAAATACCGCAGAAAGCACCATGGCAATACCTACCAGCGCGCCTTTAATTTCATCCATCGATTTACGCGTAGCTTCAAGTGCCGAGAGTTTTTCCTCGGTCATTAAGCGCTCAACGTTTTCTACCACAACGATTGCGTCATCTACCAATAAGCCTATGGCAAGTACCATCGCAAACATCGTTAGCGTATTTATTGAATAACCAAAGGTGTACAAAATACCAAACGTACCTAGTAAAACCACTGGCACTGCTATTGTTGGTATAAGTGTTGCCCTAAAGTTTTGTAGGAACAAATACATAACTACAAAAACAAGTACAACAGCTTCAATTAAGGTGTGAATAACTTTTTCGATAGATAACGATACAAACGGCGTTGTGTCGTAAGGTATAACAGCATCTAACCCTTCAGGGAAAAACGGTTTTAGCTCTTCAATTGCTTTTTTAACTCCAGCGGCAGTATCAAGTGCGTTAGCACCACTGGCTAATTTAATACCTAACCCTGATGCAGGTTGCCCATCGTAACGAGCAACAACGCGGTAGCTTTCACCGCCAAGCTCTACTCTAGCAACGTCCTCTAGACGTACAAAAGAGCCATCTGGATTAGTTTTAACCAATATTTGTTCAAATTGCTCTGGCGTTTGTAATCGACTTTGCGCTGTTACTGTTGCATTAAGTTGCTGACCATCAACGGCAGGCATACCGCCAAGTTGACCGGCAGATACTTGTGCATTTTGCGCACTAATTGATGCACTAATATCAGCAGGTGTCAGCTTATAATTTTGTAATTTTGAAGGGTCTAACCAAATACGCATCGCGTACTGAGAACCAAACAGCTGCACTTCACCTACGCCTTCAACACGCGAGACAATATCTTGCACGTTTGATGAAACATAATCGCCAATATCAATATTGGTCATGCTGCCATCTTTAGACACAAAAGCATAAACCATTAAAAAGTTACGCGCTGACTTTGCAACTACAACACCTTGCCTTTGAACGGCTTCTGGTAATAGTGGAGTCGCTGTCGCTAGTTTATTTTGCACTTGAACTTGTGCAATATCAGGGTCTGTTTCAGCGCTAAACGAAAGTGTAAGCGTAGCAGAACCACTCGACTCAGACGTAGATGACATATAAAGCAAGCCATCAAGGCCTTTCATTTTTTGCTCAATAACTTGCGTTACCGTATCTTCAAGTGTACGTGCAGATGCACCAGGGTACGTTGCTGTAATACTTACTGCAGGCGGTGCAATTGAAGGATACTGCGAAATAGGTAAACTCCTAATCGCCAAAATACCTGCAAGCATCACTACAATAGCGAGTACCCAAGCAAATATCGGTCTATCGATAAAAAATCGTGACATTAAAACTCTCCGTTATTGCGCTTGATCGGCTTTAGCAGACGATTGAATTTCAGATGGATTCACTGGTGCACCAGGGCGGATTTTTTGTAAACCTTCAACTATTAACTTATCGCCATCCATTAAGCCATCAGTAACAAGCCAATCAGAACCAATCGTTCTATCTACTTTTAATACGCGGCTTTCTACTGTGTTGTCTTTGCTCACAACCATTGCTGTTGGTTCGCCTTTTGAATTACGGCTAACACCACGTTGCGGAGCTAAAATAGCGCCCGCCTTAACACCTTCTACTATAGAAGCTCGAGCATACATGCCTGGCAGTAATAATTTTTCTGGATTTGAAAATTTAGCACGTAGTATTACTGAGCCAGTACTTGGATCAACTGTCACTTCAGAAAACTGCAATGTGCCTTTATGAGGATAAATAGAGCCATCTTCCATAATAAGTTCAACGTCAGTTTGGCTAGTCGAATCAACACTTAGAGCACCTGATGATATTGCTTTTTTAAGTTTGGTAAGCTCATTACTTGATTGTGTTAAATCGATATAAATTGGATCTAACTGAGTCACTGTAGCAAGTGCAGTACTTTGGTTAGCACTAACTAGTGCACCTACAGTTACGCTTGATTTACTAATTTGACCACTAATTGGTGACGACACATGGCTGTAATCAAGGTTAATTTGCGCCGATTTTAACTGCGCTTTAGCCGTTAATAATTCTGCTTTTGCTTGTTTGTATGCAGCATCTGCTTCATCAAAGTCTTGCTGACTTACCGCTTTTATTTTTAAAAGCTCGCTAAAACGAGATGCTTTAGCTTTACTACTTGAAATACTCGCCTGAGCACGTGCAACACTTGCTTCACTTGCTGCTAAGTCTGCTTCAAATGTCGCAGGGTCTATTTGATACAGAGCCTGGCCTTGTTTAACCTCTTTACCTTCAACAAATAAACGAGATTGCACAATACCACTTACTTGTGGGCGAATTTCAGCAATTTGAAATGCACTGATACGACCAGGAAGTTCTTTTTTGAGAGTAAGCGCTTGGCTTTTTAATGTAAGTACACCCACTGGTACAGCTTTAGGAGCTGAAGCTTGTGACTGCTCAGTTGCTTGATCACAACCAGTTAAAGCAACAGAACCGACGAGGGCTGACAATACAAATAAAGCGATGCGGGAACGCTGCATGTTAAATACCTTTTAGTTTAGAGTGAACGATCATTCTAAATTAAAACGCGCTGATAATGAATCTTAATTAGAAGAAATTTACACAAACTTACACTCCTCAGTACAATATACGTCTTAGGTTGCATTTAATGTTAATTAGATGAAAATAGAATCAAGACTGTATGAAAATAAAACAACTTAACATATTGAAATAATATCTCATTTTAGAAACGAAGTTTTTAACAGGCTCAAAAAAGCCAAGCAAATACAGCTTGGCTATTTATATAAAAACTAAAGCACACACCTTATTTTAAAGGGTATTAGCACTCTGCGGGTTAATAACCCTTGAAACTAACAACTGCTCTACCCTAATTCCTTCTACATCAACAACTTCAAACTTAAAGCCTGAAAAAGTTAAATGCTCCGCGCGTTTAGGTATTCGCTTCATATTGTAAATTAAAAAACCAGCGACCGTTTCATAGTGCATCTGGTCAGGAAATTCTTCTATATCAAGTACTTTTGCTAAATCGGTAATTGGGGTTAAGCCATCTACAAGCCATGAATTTTTATCGCGTTCTATGATTAATTCGTCGCCTTGATGAGTGATTAAATCACCCATAAACCCTTTCATTAAATCTTTTACCGTTACAATGCCCACCGAAAGCGCATATTCGTTTACGACAACAGCAAATGGTTTTGCTGCACTTTTAAACGCATTTAAAGCTTCAGATAAGCTTAATGTTTCGGGTAAGTAAAAAACATCTTTATCAATGAGATCATCGTTTATATTGGCGGCTTCGCCCTTTAGTACTTGTCGTAAAATATCTTTAGATTCAACAGAGCCATGCAACTTATCTAAATTTCCTGACACCACTAAAAAGTGGTTATGAGGATGGTCAATAATTTTAGTCGCAATATCATGGCTAGATTCGTTTAAATCAAAATATACAATTTGGTCGCGTGGCGTCATTACGCTTGATAAAAATCGCGCTTCTAGGTCAAACACATTGCCAATGAGTTCATATTCTTGCTTTTGCAAACTACCGTATGCAGCACCTGCTTCCATCATGGCAACAATGTCCTCTGTTGTCACATTGTCTTCTCGCTCAGCGGGCACTTTAAATAAGCGCAGCACAAAGTTAGTGACACCATTAAAAAACATCACCAGCGGGGTTAATGCAAAGGTAACCCAGCGCATTATTGTAACCACTCTAACAGCGACCGCTTCTGGCATGATCATCGCTAAACGCTTTGGCATTAAATCGGCGAATAATATAAACAAGGATGTAATAGTAAAAAATGAAAATAAAAAGCTAATTTTTTCTAAATGCGCACCTTGATAAAACAATACCAACACACTTTCAACATAAGGAGATAGCGCCTGCTCGCCCACAATACCACCGAGTATTGCTATAGCATTAAGTGCTATTTGGATCATGGCAAAAAAAGCCCCTGGATTTTCTTGTAGCTTTAGTACCGCTGCTGCTTTTATATTCCCTTCATCTGCCATTACACGCAGTTTTATTTTACGCGACGCTGCAATTGCTATTTCTGACATAGCAAACAACGCACTGATCAAGATCAATAAGCTAATCCCGATTAAATCACCCATTTAACGCTCCAAAAAGTTAGTGCTTTTTTAAACAAAAAGCAGCTGGATTATAATCGGTTTTTAAAATGCGGCAATTTATATTTATAAAATATATTAAAGTAATTTAATTTCATGAGGTTACATTAATTAAACTGTTTTTTAAACTGTTTAATTGCCTTTAAAGGCGACTTTTAATTGAACAACTAAGGCAGGATCCATATTTATATTACAAGCAAAAAATAATGGAGACTGAGCTGTATTTAAACTAAGTACAGGCTCAAGTAGTTCTAGCTTAGGCTCTGTTTTAACTCGGTAGTTAAATTGCTTTTTATTAAGGACAACAAAATCAAGAATATTGTGACGGGTACTGATAAGTTTGTCTATTTTATCTAGGCTATCGATGAGTAACAAATTTCTGCTTTCGCTAAACCCTCGCTCAAGCAAATAGTGATGACTAAAATTATCACGCAGTACCGCTATTTTATATTTTTTAGCATCATTGAGAGTATTTAACTTTATACTTCTAGACTTAAGAGCATAAATGGCTGAGTCAAAGCTTTCAAGTTCACCTACCCACTTAAACTTACTTTCTCTATTAGGTAATCGAACAATCGAAAATATACAGGTGTTTTTATCGCGTAGCGCCGCGTTGTAGGATATGGCCCAACTATGGGCAAACATAGTGTAATTTATACCTGTACCTTCTAGCGCTTTATGAACTTTATCGACAGAACGGCCAACGAGTTTATTATCTTCATTGAGATACTGAAAGTCCGGAAATACTTCCGTTACTATTGTGATTTCAGTTGCATCAACTTTAATACAGCTAATGAACAATAAAAAGATCAATAATTTCATTCAGCAAGGCCTCAACTAACTCATTATAAGTATTTAATAAATATAGCTGAGGCTTTATGAACTGCTAGTTTTTAGTCATGTAATGCACACTTATACGCTGATAGTACTAGTATTTATAGCTCATACAGCTTACTTGTTCATCGCACTAATTAAAAAGGCTGAAATTTTAGCGCCTTCTCTAAGTGTCGTTTCAGAGCTTGATTGGCCCACTAAAGAGCTGTCGGTAAATGGCGCTATTTCCATCATATCCGCACCCGTAATCGGAAACTCATCCGCAATGGCTGATAAAATATCAAGCGCATGCTGTGGTGTTAAACCATTATGTTCTGGCGTACCTGTGGCAGATGCAAACTCTGCATCAAGCGCATCAATATCAAAGCTTACGTATACTTCATCAACGTTATCAGCTTTTAACTGTGCAATAGCGTCGGCAGCAACCGCTGCTGCGCCGCGCTCAATGATTTCATGTGCCCAATGTTGCTTAACGCCAAAGGTACTTTCCCAGTGTGCTTTAGGCTTACCACTTGAGCGTATACCAAATTGTATTAAATGATGTGGCGCCGGTAAAAACTCTAAAATATGCGTACACCACGAGCCAAAACATAAATCTATGCCTAGGCGCTCAACAAGTAAATCGGTATGCGCGTCAAAGTGAATAATAGCGGTACGCTTACCTTGCTCACGTTTTGCTTTTAAGTAGGCTTTGGTAAGTGGGTAACTAATTGAGTGATCGCCACCAATACCAAATATCCCTTTATCTTTAAATGTTGCGTAAAAACTGTCGCATACATCCTCAGTGATTGATAATGGGCTTACGTAGTAGTCGTTATCTTCATTACCGTATAGGGCTTTTTGGCAATTAGAAATGGTTGCATCATTTAGGTATTTATCATGAAGTAAATGTGGGATTACACGTACATCGCCTAAATCAAACGAGTGACACTGCGGTTGCTGATCAATTAAAGCTGAGCGCACAAACAGTGGCCCCCAGTTTGCACCGCGTAAAATACCACCGCCACAGTCTGAGCTAATACCTAACATAACGGCTTTATGTGGAGAATTTGGTAATTCATTTAAAGACTCGCGCCACAAATTATCAACGTTTTCAGTTTGTCCATAAAGTTTATTACGCAGTGCGGCTTTGCGCTCCTTTGCAGTATTTACTGTGTATACGCCATCACCTGGTGCGCACAAACAGTGCTCAACTTTGTTTTTAAATGCTTCAAATTGTGTGCTCATAATAAACTCCTTCGATTTTTATTCTGTACGTAGCTAATTACTTTTGATTAGTTATGCAAAATCACCAAAAGTGCCTAAACTTCAAATAAATTCCACTTTGCTAAATAAGTCTGTGCCTAATATAAATAAACACGTTATCTTTTACGTGTTTAATAAAAACTTAAACTATTGAATTAATTTAATATTAATGAATATTTACCATAAACTATTTAATTGTAGTTACGCGCTTGGTTGATACTTATTATGTCTGCTTGAACATGTCAACAGCACAACAAGGCTACTTGTATAAGCACTTGATTGAATATTCATAGTTGATGAATAAATCAAATTAGTTCTTAAAATTATTAAGACTTAATTGGAGGAGTTAAGATAAAACGGACAATCGTCCTGTACTTGATAAACGTTTCTAGCAATGATGCTAGATTGACACAATTTATTATAAAAAGGCTTAGCTATGGAAAAGGTATTTCACTTAGGACTATGTATTGACGATCTTAAAGGTGCAAAACTTGCGATTGTACCGGGCGATCCAGATCGTGCTGCACGCATTTCACAATTCCTAGACAACCCAACCTGCCTTGCTCAAACTCGTGAGTTTCATGTTTACTTAGGTCAACTAAACGGCCATTCGGTGGTTGTTTGTTCTACGGGTATTGGTGGTCCATCTACGTCGATTGCAGTAGAAGAATTAGCACAACTTGGCGTGCGTAAATTTTTACGTATTGGTACAACAGGTGCGATTCAGCCACATATCAACGAAGGCGAAATTTTAATTAGCCAAGCGTCTGTCCGTTTAGACGGTGCTAGCCAACATTTTGCACCGCTTAGCTACCCTGCTGTGTCTGACTTTTATGCAACACAAGCTATGGTACAAGCATGTAAAAACTTAAATATCGATTTCCATATTGGTATTACTGCATCAAGCGATACATTCTACCCAGGGCAAGAGCGTTACGATACGCATTCTGGTTACGTTCCTAAATCACTACAAGGTAGCTGCGAAGAGTGGCAAAAACTAGGCGTGATGAACTACGAAATGGAATCAGCAACATTATTTACTATGTGTGCAGCCCTTGGTTTACAAGCAGCATGTGTAGCAGGCGTACTTGTTAATCGTACTCGCCAAGAAATACCAAATGTTGACCATGGTGAAATTGAGCGTAAATCTGTAGCGGTAGTATTAGAAGCGGCTAAAGTATTACTTGATTAATACCAAGTAAACTCAATAGATAAAATTATAAAGCACAGCTCTGGCTGTGCTTTATTGTTTTTAAGAGGTTATTTTAGCTGAGCGCTAATTACTTCTATTGCCGGTAGATTTTTAAAACTTGCAAGTACAGCACGTGCTACACCCGCTTGGTTTTCATGGCCTGCGGTTTCTAAAAGTGTAATACCTTTTACCGTCTGCTCATCAAAACTAAGCCCTGCGATAAATAATTGGCTAAGCGCACTTTGTAGTGGCGACAAGCTTGGGCTGTACGCTGCGTTTTCTGCGTAACTTCCGTAAAAATCACCATTTTCAAATGTACTAATTTTTACTGCACTAAAGTTTTTACTATAGGGTACGTATGCGTTTAATGCTGTACTTGCTAGTTTTTCATCTAGTTGAGCATTTGCAAATACTTGCTGGTGAGGCTCTGGATTAAGCAAGCTAAACGCGTTGCCTAAATCAGTAGGGCCAAATGAATGCGGCAGTAATTCTGCCAATTTAAAGTGTTGCTCTGGCAATAAAATATCAAACTCTTTAGCATCAGCGAGTTCGTTCATAAACTGGCGGCAGTATCCACACGGTGCATCGCTAATCGCTATTTTAACTATTTTTTTGGCGCCGTTTAACCATGCGTTATTTATAGCCGATTGCTCTGCATGAACCACTAAACTCAATGCTTGATGATTAAATTCTACATTTGCACCAAAGTAAAAATTTACCTCATCGTTTTGATCAAGTGCTTTAACAATTGCGCCTACATGAAAATCTGATATCGGCGCAACAGCATACTCAGAGGCTAAAGGTACTAAACCTTGTAATAATGCATCATCAGACACATTGAGTTGTGCGCATAACTGTTTAATATTATTAGAATTTAACATGCCACATTGTGATTTTAATTGACTACGTAATGACGCTGTTTGCGCTACGTTTAATGTGATGTGTGAATTTATAAGTGCTGTATCTTGCTTTACAGTAAAAGTTGCTGAAGCCATAACATTTTTTAATTATTCAATGGCTAAGTAGTTTAAAAGTTTAGGATGCGAAATACCAGCCTATTCAACGCAAAAAAAGGGAGCACATCGCGTGCTCCCTTTAATTTTAACTGATATACCCAACAAAATAATTAATTGGTATACCTAACAAAATAATATGTTAGCCGGTATTACGCATACCTGCTGCAATACCTGTCATCGTGATCATTAATGCATTATCAATGTCACCTTCGTTGCGTTTTTCCTCTGAGCGAGCACGGCGTAAAAGCTCAACCTGTAGTAAATTAAGTGGATCGGTGTACGGGTTACGTAAACTAATCGACTCCTTAATCCAAGGTTGTTCGGCTAGTAGGCTTTTTTGCGGGCTAAGTGATTGCACCAAGCTAATGGCTTCTTGAAGCTCTTTACGAAGTGTTACACCCAGTGGTTTGTACATATCTTCCACCAGCGCATTATCATAATGCTCACTCAACCAACAATCGGCTTTACTAAATACCATTTCTAGCATTTCTAGGCGCGATCTAAAGAACGGCCACTGTAAGCTCATTTCGTTTAGGGTTTCTGCGCCGTACTTATTAAGCGCAGCCTTTAAGCCTGTTAACGCACCTAGCCATGCAGGAAGCATTAAACGGTTTTGGCTCCACGCAAAAATCCATGGAATAGCACGTAGACTTTCAACGCCACCATTAGGATTACGTTTTGCAGGACGCGAGCCAAGCGGTAACTTAGACAGTTCAAGCTCAGGTGTTGCCATTCTAAAGTAAGGTACAAAGTTTTCATCATGACGAACTACATTACGGTAATGCTCACATGACTCCTCACTTATTAGCTTCATTACTTCGCGCCACTGCGGTTTTGGCTCCGGTGGCGGTAATAAGTTACTTTGCAGAACTGCGCCTGCGTAAATATTTAAGCTTTGCAGTGCTACATCGGGTAAACCAAATTTAAAGCGAATCATCTCGCCTTGCTCGGTTACACGCAAGCCACCTTTTAATGAGCCAGGCGGTTGTGAATGCAGCGCTTGTGCAGCAGGTGCTCCACCACGTCCTACTGTACCACCACGTCCGTGGAATAAAACAAGCTCAATACCACGTGCATCAGCAAGTTGTACTAGTTTATCCATTGCTTCGTACTGTGCCCAACCTGCTGCCATCATACCGGCATCTTTAGCTGAATCAGAGTAACCGATCATTACGTTTTGAGTGTTTTTAATGTGCCCGCGATACCAAACATTATCAAGCAGTGTGGTAATTACATCACTGCCTGCGTTTAAATCGTCGAGTGTTTCAAACAACGGTGCTACTGGTAAATCAAAGCTACAGCCGCTTTCTTTTAGCAATAGTTGTACTGCTAAAATGTCTGACGCTGTTCGTGCCATTGAAATAATATACAAACCAAATGTTGCTTCGTCTTGCTTGGCAATTACATCAAAGGTATCAAGTACTTCTTGTACATCTGGGCTTGGTTGCCAATGTTTTGGAATAAGCGGTCTGCGCGAGTTAAGCTCTGCAAGTAGAAATGCTTGTTTGTCTTGCTCTTGCCATTGGTTATAGTCGCCTAAACCTAAGTAACGCGTCAGTTCTGAAAACACATCGCCGTGGCGAGACGAATCTTGGCGCACATCAAGTTTAGCTAAACGCAAACCAAAGCTATTTATACGGTGCAGTAAATCAAGTAATAAGCCATCCGCAACTACTTTCATATTACACTTTAATAACGAGCGATAGCACACTTCAACTGGGTGCTTAAGCTGATTAATATTAGTAATTAAGTCTTGTGAATCGCTGCGCTTATTTTTAATTTTAGCACCTAAGTGCGCCACTGTTTCTGCAACCTGATTTTTAAGCTTTTTGATTACTGCTCTATATGGTTCAAACTCTTGCCCTGCAAGCTCAACAAGCTCATCACTGGCATCTGACATAGAGAGTTCAGCGCACAACGTTTTTAAGTCTTGAATGTATAAGTTAAGTGCCATCCAACGACCATGATCAAGCACTTCTTTTGTTACCTGCGATGTTACAAATGGATTACCATCACGGTCTCCACCCATCCACGATGTAAACTCAATTGGGCTGTAATCTATTGGTAACTCTAAGCTCAACTGGTCTTTAACATTGGCTGAAAACTCACGTAAAAAACGCGGAACGGCATGCCACAGGCTATTTTCTATTACTGCATAGCCCCATTTGGCTTCATCAACTGGCGTTGGGCGAGAGCGACGAATATCGTCGGTATGCCAAGCTTGGCTAATCAGCTGTTCAATACGATTTAAAATATTGTCTCGCTCTTGCACTAAGTTATCTTTTCGCTCTAATGACGCTAAGCAATCACTTAGTTCAACGTGTTTGTTAATAATAGTACGGCGCGTAACCTCGGTTGGGTGAGCGGTCAATACTAAGTTTATGTGGAGTTTTGAGAGTGTTTCGGCCAAATGATTACTGTCTAACTGGCCTTGTTCTGCTTTTGTAGCTAACGTTTTTAATGTTTGAGTGAGAGGGTTTTGTTGACCAAGGCCAACGTCATTAAAACGCGAAACGGTATGAAATTGCTCTGCTACATTAGCAAGGTTTAAAAAATGATTAAATGAACGGGCAACCGGTAAAAGCTCTTCATCACTAAGCGCATGTAAAACGTCTATTAGCGCTTGTCTGTCGTCTTCATTACCACTGCGAGATGATTTTGATAAAGCCCGAATTTCTTCTACTTTATCTAAAATAGCTTGGCCTTGAGCATCCTTAATAGTTTGTCCTAGTAATTGCCCAAGTAAATTTACATTACCTCGCAAGGCGGCGTATTGTTCACTCATTTATCAGTCTCCATTTTTTCGTAGGACACTATTAATATCATCATGAAGAGATATTTAATAGATCCATTTGCAATGTCTTGTCGTAAAAAAGTATATATAAAATAATCACAAAGCATTCACATGATCATTTTTTACGATGGTAACTGCCCTCTTTGTAGCACCGAAATGCAGCAACTAAAACACGCTGATAACAAAAACTTAATTACGCTTGAAGATCTTAACGCGAGCGACTTCAGTGAGCGCTACCCGTATATTGATAAAGACAAAGCAATGAACTACCTTCAAGCTCAAAAGCAATCAGGTGAAATGATTTATGGGCTTGATGTAACTTACGAAGCATGGAAAATAGTGGGTAAACACAGCTGGTTGAAAATTTTTCGCTTGCCAATAATTCGCTTTTTCGCTGACTGCGGATACCTATTATTTGCTAAGTATCGGCACTCCATCAGTCGCTTTTTAATGCCAAATACTCAGTGCAGTAATGGCCAATGTGGACTAAAAGCAAAAGGTGATAAATGAAAACTATTGTTTTATTCGGCGCAAGCAGTGCCATAGCAAATGCATACATGGAACATCTACAAATAAACACGCCTACTCATCAGATCGTTTGTATTAGTTCAAAAAGTATTGAGTCTGGCTCAAGTGTTGTCCACCTGCATACTGACTACACAAAACAAAGTTTAGCGCGCGTTACTAATTACCTAAAAGAGCAAAATGCCGATATACAACAAGTTATTATATTCAATGGTACACTGCACAACGAAACCCATATGCCTGAAAAAAAGCTGGAGGATTTAGACGCTGAGTATTTTAGCCAACTTCTAAATTCAAACACCCTAACTCCCCTACTTTGCTTACAGAGCGTATTACCACTGTTAACCCACAAAACGCAGTGTACTATTACTGCATTAAGTGCGCGCGTAGGCAGCATAAACGACAATAAATTAGGTGGTTGGTATACTTACCGCGCATCTAAAGCGGCGCTTAACATGCTATTTAAAACCGCTGCTATAGAGCTTGCTCGTCGTGCTAAAAATACCAAACTCATTCTGTTTCACCCTGGCACTACCGATACAGCACTTTCAAAGCCCTTTCAAAAAAATGTAGCTGAAGGCAAATTATTTACGCCTGAATTTGTAGCCAAGCAACTATTTGAATTAACAAACAATAACCCTGATTTAAAACTAAACGGTGAGCCTGCTTATTTAGACTGGCAAGGCTCTACAATACCGTGGTAAGGACTTTTAATGCATTTTACTAAAGCGCAAATAGACGCACTTGAAAAACATACCCGTACACATTTAATTAATTCTCTTTCGGGTTTTAAAAGCGCTAATTTAATTGGCACGCAAGACTTACTCGGCAATACCAACTTGTCGATTGTAAGTTCGGTTATTCACCTTGGGGCTAACCCACCTTTGGTCGCCATGATTATGCGCCCTCATAGTGTGCCGCGTCATACGTTTGAAAATATTTTACAAACGGGCACTTACACCATTAATCAAGTGAATAAGTCGATTTATAAACAAGCTCATCAAACTTCAGCCCGTTACGATAAAGACGAGTCTGAGTTTGATGCTACAGGCTTAACACCTGAATACTTAAACGACTTTGCAGCCCCTTTTGTAAAAGAAAGCCGCTTAAAGTACTCGGTTAAATTTGTAGAAAATCAACATTTAGCCATCAATGGGACTGAGCTCGTTATTGGCGAAATTATGGATGTTTTTGTTGATAAAGCCGCGCTGCAAAGCGATGGTTTCCTAGATTTACAAGCAATAGAAACAGTGGCAGTAACCGGGCTTGATAGCTACCACACAAGCAATAAACTCACGCGTTTACCTTACGCTAAAAAATAATATGACCTTTTAAGAGGCTATTAGTTTATAGCCTCTTATCGCATAACATTGAATTTTACCTTGGTATTAATCACACTAGCTAAAAATCCAAGGAGAAAAACATGACCACCATCGGTATTGGTACACAATCGAGCGAACAAGCGTTGGCAAGCCTAAGTAATATGACGCAAACGCTAACCCCTATTGCAGCTGACGAACATTTAGAGCGCATAGCCAAAGCGCAAGCTTATATGCTTGCAAACAACATAGATGCAATTTATTTAAACGCTGGCACCAACCTAACCTACTTTACAGGTATGAAATGGTACGCGAGCGAGCGCATGGTTGGCGCAATATTACCGGCCCTTGGTGAAGTACAATACATTGCGCCTTATTTCGAAATTGGTTCACTAAACGGGTTTAAAGTAATAGAGGGACCTATTCATGGGTGGCAAGAGCACGAAAATCCTTATGCACTTTTTGTCGAAGTACTAAAAAAGTTAAATATTAATGAAAACGCAACCATTGGCATTGATGAAAGCGCACAGTTTTTTATATTCGACGGCATTAATAAAGCGCAAACGGGTTTAACACTCATAAACGCACAACCTGTAACGGCGCACTGCCGTATGCATAAATCAATTCACGAGCTTAGCTTAATGCAGCGCGCGATGGATATGACCTTAGCCGTGCATCAAGCCACAGCAAGCATGCTTTATGAGGGAATAACCACCACCGAAGTAGAAGCCTTTATTAAACAAGCACATCAAAAAGTAGGCGCGCCAGGTAACTATTTTTGTATTGTTTTATTTGGTGTTGCAACGTCGTTCCCACACGGTGTTAAAGACGCGCAAGTGCTTAAAAAAGGCGATATGGTATTAATTGATACCGGCTGTAAAGTACACGATTACCTATCAGATATAACCCGTACCTATGTATTTGGCGAACCTACAATGCGCCAACGCATGTTTTGGGATCATGAAAAAGCAGCGCAAATGGCCGCGTTTAATGCTGCTAAAATCGGTGCTACCTGCGAAGACGTAGACGCGGGCGCCCGTAACTATTTAGCGACGCAAGGGCTAGGTCCGCAGTACCAAACACCGGGTTGCCCGCATCGAACTGGCCACGGCATTGGGCTAGACATTCACGAATGGCCATACTTAGTTGGCGGTGATAAAACCCTACTTGCCCCTGGCATGTGCTTTAGTAACGAACCAATGTTAGTTATACCCGATGAATTTGGCGTGCGTTTAGAAGATCATTTTTACATGACCGACAACGGCCCTCATTGGTTTACACAACCAAGTTATAGCATTGACGACCCATTTGGGCTTAACGCCTAAAACTGAATACCTTCAAGAGCAGCTGTTTAGCTGCTCTTTTTAGTTTGGTATTGATAAAGCTAAATTAATCCCAATATCCTTTTTTATACTTAGTTATAAGCAATCCTCAAAAGGATAAATATGAAAAACTTTAAAATTGATATCGTTTCAGACGTAATGTGCCCTTGGTGTGTAGTGGGTTATAAAAACCTAGAAACTGCACTAGAGCAACTTAAAGACGAAATGAGCGCAGATATTACGTGGCATCCTTTTGAACTAAATCCAGATATGCCAATTGAAGGTCAAGACTTAAACGAACATTTAATGCAAAAGTACAACCTAAGTGAAGAACAAGGCGACGAAAATCGTAAAAACATGTTCGAAGCCGGTCAGCGTGCTGGGTTTACCTTTAATTTTGATGGCAAACGCATCATGATCAACAGCTTTGATTTGCATCGTTTATTAATGTGGGCACGTGAAGAAGGTAAGCAAACCGAGTTAAAACTCGCCTTTTTTGAAGCGCACTTCACAGATTTAAAATACTTAAATCAAGAAGAAGCACTGCTCGACGTTGTTGAAAAAGTGGGTCTTGATAAAGAAACTGCGCGCGGTATTCTACATTCAGACAAATACGTACAAGACGTACGCCAAGAGCAAGACAACTTTAAACAGATGGGTATTACTTCAGTACCTACGTTTATCATAAACGATAAATATGCACTTACTGGCGGACAACCAAGCGACTCATTCATTCAAGCACTAAAACAAATTAGTGAAGAAGAAGCCAAGCAAGACGCTTAACGAGTAAAATTGTTGTTTAATACTTAAAAAAGGCTGCACATTGCAGCCTTTCTTATATATTTATCAGTTCAAAAATAATACAAAGTTGTTATTTACCTTAGATCTCTTTTGGTGTCATTATAGAAACTACATTTAACAAATCGATAACAATACCTATAAAGGGATTTATAATGAAATATATAATTACAACATTAACTTCACTGTTTCTTTTAACCGCATGTTCGACAACACCTCTACCTGATAACCCTAACTCTACGCTAATAATGCCCAGCCCTCCAGAGTATCCAATTAAAAGTGTCCGTGAAAAAATTGAAGGTAGTGTGACAATGTCTTTTGATGTAAATGCATCTGGTAAGCCAGTTAATATTAAAGTGATTAAAGCTGAGCCTGTGAAAATTTTTGATAAAGCAGCGATTCGCTCTCTTTCTAAATGGCGTTACGCACCTAAAGTAGTTAATGGTATTGCGGTAGTTGATGAGAATTTAGAAATGACTATAGATTTTAATTTAGCAAAATAATAACTAACTAAAACAGGCTGCACATTGCAGCCTTTTTCTATATAGCGAAGGTTACTTCTTACTTAAAAGTAAACTAAGTACGATAAAGCACTTTAATAACATGCCAGCCGAATTTTGTTTTAACTAGGTGGGGTTCTAAAATTGCACCTTTAAATGCAATTTTGTCAAACTGTGGGACCATTTGCCCGCGTCCAAATTCACCTAAATCCCCGCCTTTTTTACCCGATGGGCATGATGAATACTTTTTAGCTAAGGTTTGAAACTTTGCACCTTTACCCAATTGCTTAATAATATCTTCTGCAATTTCTTTGTGCTTAACCAAAATGTGAAGTGCATGTGCTGTGCTTGCCATGAAAAAAGCCTTTTATACCGTTAGCTAAAATTAAACGCGGCGATTTTAGCACAGCCACCTAAACCTAGCATCTACTTATAGCTAACCAATCTAATAATTGGCAACACTTAATAGTACACTTTAATTCACGAAACCTGATATTTGATCTAAGCAGCTATATTCAGGGTCTGAGAATGGGCTTAACCTAGTTACTTTCCTTATTCGTGGTGCTTTACTTTTTTCATGGCTGGAAATAACGCCCTCCACTAAAAGCATTCTATCGCTACAACGCTTAACAAACCCCTCCGTTACATCACCGTAAAATGGGAATACTAAGTATTGCTTTGACATATTCTCTAAAGCTGCATGATCTTCATAAAAAACAAGGTGTCCATAATATCCAACTAAGCACACTTTAGTTCCAATCAGCTCACTTTGATTCTTAAACAGTTGACCCCATGATACTTTTTTACATTCAATATTTTCCTGTAAAGGAAATGCTTTTACAGAAAAAACAGATACTATTAAAAATAACAATTTAGACATAGATATAAATTTTTTCATATTTTCCTCCTATGTTTACAATAAGAAAAAATTATACATTTGGCTTCTATTAATTTTCGGGGAGGATAGCCCTATAACGCATCCGTACACTCTAACCTGAGAGGCCTAGTCATTTTATAACCTATCAATTTGTATAAATTAATACCTCAAGATTAGCAGTAATCAACCAAAGGCAAGAAGAAAAAACCTAACCCAATTAGTTTTCTGCCTCTGCTATGAGCCTTTCTAAAATCAGTTTTTAAATAACCTTCTTAAATTCACGGCTGAATAAACTACCATTGCTATAAGCGCAAACAACAAAAGATAAATACCGTAGTCCACACCGACTATTAGGTAGGCTTTACTAGGCTCCTTAAGGTTATAATAAACATTAACTTTATCGCTCATTTCATATTTCTTAAGTTAGAAATCTCGATCCGTTCTATCAAGCATAGAGTTAAAGTTAGATACTCGGTTTCCAACAAATAGCTTTTTCTCAACTGAATACGAGTATTCGACCTCTATAATATAGCGCTCCTGGTTATGTTGTATACGCAATGCATTACTAAAAATAACAGTACCCTCGACCACAGGCCAACTTTTCGTAGCCAGGCCTTCTGAAACAATTGCTACTAAATAAGTACTCCAAGCGAATTAAGCTAAAAACATTACGACAAAAAAACTTTGCTTTTTTTAAACATATTAGCACCTAATTCCAGAAGGAGGGCTTCACAATACAGTGTAGCTATTTCAACCTTCTTTATAGCTGAATTTAATCCATTAGTTATACCATCGGTGGTGTCAGGTATTGAAAAAACCCTAACAGCTGACCGATGCATAAGCAGCTTATATTGCATCATTGCGGTTATTCCACTGCTTAAAGTATTTGTCTAATGGAGCACTATGATTCAAAACATTAGTAAATTTCTTTACCTGCGTTCAGGTTAAATAATGTTTGGCATCCTCTGGGTTGGGAATTCTGCAATACTGATATTTACCAAATAAGGTATAGCGGTTTAAAGCAACCCTATCGTATAACCAATTATTAAACCTATTTGGCAAAACACTAAATACGTTTGCTAGCTTGTATGGGTAACCTAGCTGCTTAACAACGTTAAAAAAAGCATGACTTTGTGTAAATGCTTTACCATTTTCAACAAACACCATTGAGGCATATTCTATTGTTGAAAAACCAAAGTGTGCTAACAACAATTCACCTTTAGGAGATTGCACGCTGCATAATTTAAAAATAGTATTTTTATCGTGAGCAATAATAAAGTTACACCACGCGCTGCAAAGCTTACATTGCGCATCAAATAATATAATTTTTTGATTTTGCATTATTGTCACTGCATCATCGCTCATAACACTTTCCTTAAATTAAGTACTAAATTACTGCTGCACCGGCTTTTTTTGTAACTTGCGCTGCAAAGTACGTCTGTGCATATTAAGTTGCCTTGCGGTAACCGACACATTGCCATTATTACTGTGTAATACTTGTTGAATATGCTCCCACTCTAAGCGCTCCGGCGACATAACCGCATCACCAATAACATTCGATGCCGATGCCACAGGCTCGGTGTTAAGCGCTTTTAATAAAGTTGCCATATCAACCGGCTTAGTAAGGTAATCGTTTGCGCCTAAACGCATTGCCTCTACTGCGGTTGCTATACTTGCAAACCCAGTTAGTAAAACAATATGAGCCTGAGAGAGCAAACTACGCAGCGGCTTTATGAGTGCAAGTCCGTTATCGTCACCTAGTTTCATGTCTAATAAAACAAAGTCGGGCAATAGTTTACGCGCGGTAAGTAACGCATCACTTTGATTATGCGCCACCTCGCAGATAAAGCCTTGTTTAGTTAAGCGCCTTGCCAGTGTGCTGGCTAAATTTATGTCGTCTTCAATTATAAGTAACTTCATAAGGCGTTATTCTCAGTGTTTACAATAGCGAGTTTAACTTTGGCGACAGCGCCGCCATCTGCATGGTTAAACAAGGTAAGTGAGCCATTTAAACGCTCAAAAGTAACGTTGGATAAAAGCACAGCAAGCCCCATTCCTTGATCGCTTGGCATAAGTTGCCCGCCCAGCTCTGCTAATTGCGATGATGAAAAGCCAGGGCCAAAATCACGAATTAACAAGTAAACGCATTCACTATGTAAGTTATCTTGCTGCCAACTCAGCTCTAATTGAGTTTGGCCTTGTTTTTGATTAGCGAGCGCGGCGTTCTGCAATAAATTTAAAATAGCAGGCAATAACATGGCATCACTTATCAATGTTGCTGCAATAGGTGGCGTAATCCATTTAATGTGCTGATCAGGGTATTGTAGTAAAAGCGTATCTGTAATTTGCGTTTGTAGTTGCTTTGCGGTGGTATGCTCTTGCGAATTTTTAAGACGTAATTGCTCTGAGAGTTTTCTAAAGTCGTTAAGTTGTGTACTGCACTGAGTAAGCGGCGCTTGCATGTGCTTAACAATAGGATTGTTTGGTTGATCCTCTAATAACTCTTCAAACAGTAACTGTAAATTTGCAATTGGGGTCGCTAGTTGATGGGTTATTTGTGCAGCAGCCCCATCAAGGGTAACAAGCTGTTCATTACGCAATTGTTTTTCACGCACGTTTGCAATAATTCGCTCTCGCTCTTTAAGTGCCCTGCTCATTGCGCCAATCACTAATGCGATTACGCTAGCACTTAAAACAAAATTAACCCACATGCCAATAAAGTGACCACTCATATTCATTTGATGCATGCTGTGATCGGGCATCTTAATCAGTAAAAAACTGTATGCGGCAATAGCTAATACCGCAATATAAGCTAATCCTTTTTCTCGCAGCGTAACAGCAGCGATCATTATTGGCAGCAATAACAGTGATACAAATGCATTGGTTGCACCGCCACTTAGTGAGAGCAAAACCGTTAAAAATAATACATCAGCGGTTAGCTGCATCAACATACCCAAAGGTTTAGCGCGGCTTACATTACGATAGGCAAACAGGCTAATAAGCTGAAACACAGCCTCAACGGCAATAACAATCAGTAAAGGCAGTAATGCAATTTGATGTTCAAGTAAAAAATAAACGCTAAGCACCGCGATTAATTGCACCGCAATAGCGCCGCTTCGCAGCATTAATAGTCGACTAATGGTGGGGTCGGTTTGCATTAACAAGAGGTTATTGCCCAATCAAATATTTAATAAGGTTATTTTAACGGTTATGTAATTTTTAATCATCATCCATCGAAATTGAAAACGGCGCACAAGGCGTTCCTTGGTGAAACACCATTTGCCATTGCTCACCTTGCTTACGCCAAAGCGACATACGCAATGAATAATTAAATTCACTGCGAGCAGAGCGCCTATAAGCTGCTTGATAACTAAGTTGCACTACATCATCGCTCAGCATTCGGCCCTTAAAATGCTGATTATAAAACTGTGGCACAACCTCGGTAGGTAAGCGGGTAAGTACTTGGTATTTATTAAATGTAGTGCCATTGGCAGCAATTTCGATAAATTCATCATCGAGTAAAGCATCTAATGCGCGCTCAGATTGGCGAACTTCTGGGTCTAGTAACTGGCGCTCAGCGTCAATCAAATGATTAAACAACGACACTTTTATTTTGCTGCTCATAACCTTCCCTATTGTTTATAAACTTGCCCGGCTTTCATAACAAATTGCACGTTTTTAAGTACGTCGATATTTTTAAGCGGTGAGCCATTCACACTGATAATATCTGCTTGTTTACCAACACTCAAGTCGCCAATGAATGCGCTTTGCCCCAGCAGTTTAGCTGCATGTATGGTTGCTGATTTAATAGCTTGGGCTTCGCTCATTCCATTGTTTACCATTAAACTAAATTCGTTAGCATTGAGCCCATGACGCGACACCCCAGAGTCTGTTCCAAAAGCTATATTAACCTTGTTTTTCAGTGCAAGTTTAAACGAAGCCTGCATTTTTGGAGTCACTTCACGCACTTTGTCGGCTATTGCCGGTGGCATATTTGGATTTGTAAGCACCTCTTCACTTACCGTTGCACCCGCTAAAAGCGTCGGTACTAAATAAGCTCCCGTTTTTTTAAATAACTTTATTGCCTCTTTATCTAAATAAGAGCCATGCTCAATAGAATCTACACCGGCTTTTAAGGCCGCTTTTATACCTTGTGTACCGTGTGCATGCGCTGTAACTTTACGCCCTAAGTGATGAGCAGTATCAACAATTGCAATCAGCTCTGCATCTGTAAGTTGTTGGTTAACACCAGCAGCGGTATTACTTAGTACTCCACCCGTGGCAGTAATTTTAATTACATCAGCGCCACTTTTAATTACCTCGCGTACCGCACGGCTACAATCATCCGCGCCATTACATATACCAATCCCACCTGTAATCGCATCTGTAATATCTTTTCGATAACCGTGCATATCTGCGTGTCCACCGGTAGGTGATATTGTATTACCCGCTGCAAAAATGCGAGGGCCGTTAATATCATTTCGGTCAATAGCACGTTTTAGCGGAAATATAACTTTGTGATCGCTACCTAAATCTCGCACTGATGTAAAACCCGCATCGAGCGTACGTTGTAAATATTTAATTGAGCGCAAAGCATAATCGGCATCATATTCTGTTGCCCAGCGGTGAGGGTTTGCTTTAGCATCTCGCTCAAACGTAACGTGAACATGCATATCAATAAGACCAGGCATTACAAATTGATTTTTAAGATTTATAATATCGGCATCAGGTAGGTTAAGTTCTGCTTTTGTGAGGTAGCCGTTTTTAATGGCTGTTATTGTATTATCTGTTATGACTAACGTTTGCTCTGTTTTTACTTTTTGATCCTCGGATGCAAGTAAACTGCCCGCATAAATAATTTTATGCTGTTGAGCAAAAGCCCCATTTGCTATTAATGCCAGCGTTATTGCAGTGAATGTTGTTATTAGTGTTGTTTTCATACTTGCTCCTTTTTTATACTAGCATTACCTTAAATAACCTGTAATTGCGAATATTTACGACACAAAGCATGCTATAAACTAGTCTTGAAAGCCGTTTTTTGGTATAACTCACCCATTAGAAATACATGTCAGACCACCTTAAGAGAACATACTATGCCTTACGCACATATCACTGGTTGGGGTAAATGCATTCCACCAGCAAGCATTAGCAACGATGAAATTAGTGAAATAGTTGATACCACCGACGAGTGGATAACCACGCGTACAGGCATTAAATCTCGCCGAGTGAGCCATGTAAGTACCGCCGAGCTGGCAACCGTTGCTGCTAAGCATGCTATTGCGTGCGCGGGCGTTGATCCTAAAGATATTGATTTAGTGATATTAGCCACTTGTACACCTTCTACTGTTGTGGCAAATACCGCCTCACAAGTGCAAAAAAATATTGGTGCAACTGGCGCTGCCGCAATGGATACAAACGCGGCATGTTCGGGCTTTTTATATGCATTGCAAGCTGCTACAGCACAAATTCAAGCGGGTATGATCAAAAAAGCAGTGGTCATTGCCGCTGAGCGTATGACCTGGTACGTAAACTGGGCACGCCGTGACAGCGCTGTATTATTTGGCGATGGTGCAGGTGCGGTCGTACTTGAAGCAGCAGATACACCAGCGGGTCTACTTGGTACTAAAACCGGTTGTGACAGTGAAGACCGCGATATTTTACACATCACTAACTTTGGTAGTGATTTAAATAAATATGAGCCAATTGGTCCATCTGATTTATTATTTGAAGGTCGTGAAATTTTCAAACGTGCTGTCAAAGGCATGAGCGAAGCGTGCGACGACGTACTTAAACAAGCCGATTTGAGCCTTGATGACATTAATGTACTCGTTCCACACCAAGCTAACTTACGTATTATTCAGGCTATTCAACATCGTTTAAAAGTACCTGACGAAAAAGTAATGGTTAACATTGGTGAGTATGGTAATACCTCTGCTGCTACGATTGCTATTGCGTTATGTGAAGCCGTTGAGCAAGGGTTAATTAAACCGCATTCAAACATTATGTCTGCTGCATTTGGTGCAGGCCTTACCTGGGCTGCAAGTTACATAAAATGGGGCGAACGCGTAACGCCTATTAGTGTAAGCGATGCCGCTTTACCGCCATGTGATAAAACCGGTTTAGAACTTGTAGCACCGGCCGTTAAAGCATGTAAAGAAGCGCAGCCAAGCTAACACAACATGTAATAAGTCACATATAAAACGCACTTAATTAAGTGCGTTTTTGCTTTTTAAGGAATTAAATTTGAAACTTTTAGGTATTCACCACGCTGCCATTATTTGCAGTGACTATGCACGTTCTAAACACTTTTATAGCAATGTACTTAAACTTAACGTTATTAATGAGCACTTTAGAGCTGATCGTAATTCATATAAATTAGATTTAGCCATGCCCGATGGTAGCCAAATAGAGCTATTTTCGTTTGATGGATCGCCCGCAAGACCAAGCTATCCCGAAGCACAAGGCTTAAGACATTTAGCTTTTAAGGTAGCGGATGTACAGATTGCAAAAACGTATTTAGAGTCGTGCGAAGTAAACGTTGAGGATATTAGAGTGGATGAAATAACCGGCAAAAAGTTTACCTTTTTTGCCGATCCAGATAACTTGCCACTTGAGCTTTATGAGGTTTAAAACTCATAAGCTCAAGTTCTTACTATTGAATCAAAAACTTATTTATTAAAACGATTTTGTAAGTAGTTAAATACAGCACGAATACCTAATGCTTCACCACCCGTTGGACGACCTGGTAATGCACGTAAGTTCCACGCCATTACATCAAAGTGTACCCACGGTGTTGTTGGCTCAACAAATTCTTTTAAGTAAAGCGCCGCAGTAATAGCACCACCAAACGGTGTGCTTGCGCAATTTGCCATATCGGCTACATCACTTTTTAGTAAGTTTTTATATTGCTCAAACAGCGGAAGTTGCCAAACAGGATCATGTACACTTAAACCTGCATCAATAATACCGTTTGCTACATCGCGCTCTGTTGAGAAAAAGCCCGGAAGCTCCGTGCCTAAAGCAACACGACATGCACCCGTGAGGGTAGCAAAATCAATAATTAGCTCAGGATTATCGTTTTGTGCTTCGCTTAATGCATCACACAATACTAAGCGCCCTTCTGCGTCTGTATTATCAATTTCGACCATAATGCCTTTGCGTGTTTTAACAACATCGCCAGGGCGAAATGCATTGCGCGATACTGCATTTTCAACAGCGGGTACAAGCACTCGTAATCTAATTGGTAAGTTAGCTGCCATAATAAGTTGTGCTAGTGCAATTACGTGCGCCGCCCCGCCCATGTCTTTTTTCATGTTACGCATGCCAGAGCTTGGTTTTAAATCAAGTCCACCAGAGTCAAAACATACGCCCTTACCTACTAGTGTAATTAATGGGGCATCTGTTGCACCCCATTTTAAATCGAGTAAACGCGGTTTATTTTCGCTTGCACGACCCACCATGTGAATAGTCGGGTAGTTTTGCTCTAGTAACTCATCGCCAATCCACTGTGAAAATTCGCCATTGTAAGTTGCAGCTAAATCTTCCATTACTTGCGATAAATGTTGCGGCATCATATCTACCGCTGGCGTATTAACTAGATCACGTGCAAGTGTAATAGCATCAGCTTGTTGGCTAATACGGTCAAACAACGCTTTATCGCTAATGGCTAATTGCGCTTTTGCTGTTGGTTTTTCTTTATATTCACTAAATTCGTAACCACCAAGCACAAACCCTAAAGCAACTTGCTCTACAAAAGCGCTCTCGCCTTGAATTTGATAAGTACCAGTAGGAAGTGTATTTGCTAAATTACCCGCAGCCCAAAAATCATCGCTACTTTGCATTAAACAAAATACCTGGCTTAACTCGCCCGTTTTAGCATCAGGGATTAAAGCAACACCTTGCTTTTCGAAACCTGTATTAGTTAACCAATTTTGTATAAATGCAGGCTGCTGTGCTTGCCAGTCAGATAATTCGTTTTTAAGAATAAAAGATAAAGGAATACCAGAAGATGTATGACGTAGTAATGCACTCATTAAAAAGCTCATATAATATAAAAATGGTACTTAAGAGCATATCAATAAGCGCACCTAAAAGGTATCGCTAATTTGAAGGGATTTTAGCTACTTTTTTAAGCTGTTTTTGGATTCTTGCTTTTGATTTTCTTGATCTATTTTAGCATCAAGTTCTTTAATAGATTTGCTCATATTAAACGAACTTGGCAGTACATCAACTCCCACCAAACTCCCTAATTTAACAACTAAAGGAATTGTAAGCGGGGCAAAAGGTAATACAGCAAACACACCGAGCCCTAGCCCTTTTAGAATATCAACAAACTGTTCATTAGCGCGTTTTAACTCCTCTTTACTTGTTTGGCCTTGGGTATAGCGCCTATAAATAGAGAGCATTTCTTTGGTTTCTTGTTTTTCTTGGGCAAGTGCGATTTTAAGCGCCACCATAGCACGACGAAAACGCAGCTGTTGGCGTTTCTTACTAATTTTAACTACCCGCCAAGGCGCACGGTGAATAACTTTATATAATCGCATAGCTTTTATTTTCACACAGCGGCGCAGGTTCACAAAGAATAATTTACTTGCTACGGCCTTTCACTTACTCTTATTGCACCAAATTAGTATTAAATACATACAATAATGCAAAATTTATCAAGTCAGATACCGCAAAAGCCTGAAAAACCGAAGTCTGATGAATGCTGTGGCGGCGGTAGTTGCTGCCCCTGTGTGTGGGATGAATATAAAGAAAAATTAGTGGCTTGGCGCTGCATACAAAACATTAAAAAACACAAGGAAGAAACAAATAAATAACATTTTAATATTTCCAACGCATTAAAATTCCTCTTAACAACCCTATTTGCACTTATTTAGTTCATTTCCACTTCACTTTGCACCACTGTTGCATTTTTTATTAAATTGAACCTTTTTGTTATCAAACGGTTAATTAACAATTGCTCTCCTCGTTTTTTACCTATAGTCTGTAGATAGGACTTCACAAAAAGTAAGCTTAATTGATTAGGCTTTTGAGGTAAGACCTCAAACTTATGTGAA
>NZ_PJBR01000090.1:0-17707 GCF_002863625.1 Pseudoalteromonas sp. MelDa3
CTAATTTATCAAAACACTGATTAATAGTTATAAAAAAACCACTTATTAAAGTGGTTTTTTAGCTTAACTTAAACAACAGCATTTATACTTTTTTAAATAAAACCTCTGGATTTACCATGGTTTTCATTTCAAGCACATTGCCATTTGGATCTTCAATAAAAAACGTTTCTTGCTCAAACTCATCACCAATAAAACGGCGATATGGTTTATCTAGGTATTCAATACCCGCATCTTCAATACGTGTTTTTAACCCGTTAAATTCATCTTCAGATAAGTGAATCCCAAAGTGAGGTACTGCCACAGCTCCCATATCTACATCATGGCGAACTGTTGGTAAGCGCTCAACACTCTGGTGCAAGGTAAGTTCATTACCCCAAAAATCTATATCTACCCAGCGACCTTCTTCACTGTTACCCGTTTTACAGCCTAGTACGTCACAATAAAACGCTTTAGCCACTTTTAAATCGCCAGCCGGAATAGCCAGATGTAAACAGTTAGACATAAATAACCCTTGGTTAACACTTTAATACATTAAATTATCGCCATTATACATAACTTGTGATTTATAGAACATTAACAGCGGCACTATTAAGCATATTTAATACCTAAAAGCCGTTTAAAAAACACGCTTTTAACGTTTGTAATTACTTATAACATTTATTTGTTAGAGAGTATTAGAAAGCGCAAAAGGATTAGTTTAAAATGCGCCGCTATGATTAAATTCTTATTTTTAAAATTCATCACTTTCTTTTTAGGCTTTGTAGCTTGCTTTGCTATGCACACTACTTTTGCATTACCTTTAGTGATTTCTGCTGCGCTAACGGGGCTTATTGGCTCGTTTATTCCTTTTCCTGCACATTATAAAAACCATCCGTATGCTGCAATTTATGCTGGTAGCTTTGCAGGCATGTGTTCAACTCATTTAATTACCAGTTACTGGGAAATTGCTATTATTTCGCTTATTGGCTCAAGTTTATATGTGCTCACTATGAACATGTTTACAGGTTTTGGTGGCAAGCTTGGTAGTGTTGCCTTTGCAAGTGTGGCACTTTTTGTATTAGCCAAAGGAATTGTATTATGAGTATTGAATATCCATTACTTGTACTGCTTGGGGCTTTTTTAACATTTTATTTAGCTAAGCATAGTCGCTTTGACGGGGTTAGAGCGTCGTCTTCACTTTCTATTATTGCTTATTTAATTTTTAGCGCTTTAAATTTGAACCCCGATTTATACGCAATTGTATTTTTTGGCGGTACATTTATAGGTATGAGCGCCCCACATCGATTTGGTATTTATACTGTAGCAAGCTCATCTATTTTGTTTTCAATCTTATTTGAGCATCTTGTACCAAAACTTGACGGCTATGGCGGTGCATTGGGTATTAGTGCATTTTTATCTGTATGTATTTGCCATACTTGTATTTTATTAGGTGCCCCAAGAAGTAAAAAACCACAATAACTTACTTACGTTTAATGCTACTTGTAGGGTAGCCAAATAGCACTCTACATTTAGCTTTTATTCCCGATGCCTTATAAACACTTTTCAATAAGTGCTCCCACTGATGAAACGTAATAACGACTGGGTTATTGCTATTAAGCTGCCCTATAATGCCGTATTTACAAGGCTTTGATTTATCTTCTTCTACAAAGGTGCCAAATAACTTATCCCAAATAATAAGTACACCTGCAAAGTTTTTATCAAGGTAACCTGTATTTATTGCGTGATGAACTCGGTGATACGAAGGCGTATTAAATACTTTTTCAAACCAGCCTAACTTACCCACTATTTGAGTATGTACAAAAAATTGATACGCCAAATTTAATGCAACCACGCTAAATACTGTTAGCGGTTCAAATCCAATTAAAATCATAGGTAGCCAAAACATCCACATACCGGCTACGGGGTACATTAAGCTTTGCCTAAATGCGGTGGTGAAATTCATTTTAGTTGAGCTATGGTGCACCACATGTGCAGCCCACAACCAATGAATATGATGCGATGCTTTATGAAACCAATAATACAAAAAATCTTGCAGTAAAAATGCAAATGCAATACTTAATACACTCACTTCAATATCAAACAATCTATAGTCATATAACCAATTAAATAAAGGCATTAACAGCAGTAACGCAATAGCATCTGCGCCTTGGTGTAATAGCGCTAACACTGTATTTGCTAGGCTATCTTTTATGTCGTAATAGCGCTTAAACTTAATAAACTCACAGCAAATAAATATCAAAAATATAGGGCTAAGAGCGAGCAAAATAATTTCTGAGTTCATACTTTACCCGCCAAAAAATAATTATTTAAATTGTTTAACGCTTGGGTTATATCTTTTGTAATAACATATTTAAGTAATGCATTTGGCATCCACCACGGAGCTGAGCAGCTTATGCAATAGTTAAGTTCGGTAACTAAAGTATTGATGTCTTTATTTGCACTGAGGTATATATCGCCTCGATGATTAGCTACTGGTTTATCGCCTACTATTTGGTAACTGATCTGATTTTGATCGGCACTGATTATT
The DNA here is from genome assembly GCF_002863625.1 of Pseudoalteromonas sp. MelDa3. Lineage (NCBI taxonomy): Bacteria > Pseudomonadati > Pseudomonadota > Gammaproteobacteria > Alteromonadales > Pseudoalteromonadaceae > Pseudoalteromonas > Pseudoalteromonas sp. MelDa3. The sequence continues at coordinate 2,528 of NZ_PJBR01000090.1, forward strand.
TGCTCTGAAAAAGTTATTTTACCTATTTTCACTTGCCTAACAGATCCTTTTCCGCCTTCTATTTGCCCTTCGTCTTGTGCTTGTAGCAGCGTAAATTTGGCATTAAAAAATCGATGCAACTGTTGATGATCCAATAGTGTGCTTATTATTTGCTTTGGCTGTGCATTAAGCGTTTGTTTAATTGTTATAAGTATCATTTTTACAGCAAGAGGTTATTAGGCATTCAACTAGCATATAAAAATTTAACGTGGCAAACTTGCTAATACACGACTATTTTTTAGCTTTAGATGACAAATGCACACATTGGCTGATCATTACTTTTCAAGTATTCTTGATTACTTACAAGCGCAAGGCATTAGTACTAAAACGGCTTTGCACGCTATTAGCTTTGACGAATTTAGTAATCAGCGTACCCATCAATTAGCGCCGCGTATTAGTTTAAATAGTTACAATGCCTTATTAGTTTATGGCAAAAAAACACTTAACGATCCTCTTTTTGGTTTTACCCTAGGTCAGCAAATTCGCACTGCTGACTACGGCGTTTTAGGTTACTTAATTGAATCAAGCGATAACTTAAGCAGTGCCATTAAAGCATTGTTAAGCTACGACAGCTTGGTGGCTGATATTGGTAAAGCCAAGTTTGAACTAAATACTGATACAGCAACTATTCGTTGGATTGCTCACCAAAGTTGTAATGAGCATGTTGTTTTACGAAACATGACCGCGTGGGTAAGTGTAATTCGCCAGTTAATAAATTTAACGCTTTCGCCAAGTAGTATTAGTTTCACTTATAATTGGTTGCCATCGCAAAGGCGCGCCCTTGAATCATGGTTTAAATGCCCTGTAAAAAGCAGTGCTGAATATAATCAAATTAGCTTTCCGAGCGATTATTTGACGCTGCCCTTTAAAACCGATAACGCCATTATTAATTCTACTTTTAAGCAATTGTCAGAGCAGCAACTCTCTAACTTTAAAAGCCAGCAGTGTATTGACGATAAAGTTAATCAGTTACTTACAGCTAAAACTACCTTGCAAAACTGCAACCTAATAGGCATAGCTGATGCGCTTAATTTAACACCCCGAACGCTACAACGACGCTTAAAACAACAAAACTTAACCTTTGCTCAGCTACTTGAAAAAGAACGAAAAAAACGTGCAGATACATTAATAGCCAGCATGCCACTTGCTGATTTATCTAATATTTTAGGATTTAAAGATCAAAGCTCTTTTAATCGAGCTTTTTTACGCTGGCATAAATGCTCGCCATTACAATTTATAAAATACAAAACAGCAAGCACAGCCAAGTAAATGCAAATTATTTACGTTATATAAACATAATATATATATGTTTTAGTTAATACTCTCTACACTAGGTGTATTATTGCTTTAAAAGATTTTTTATGTTTTTGCGTGTTTTATTAAGTGCTTTTGTATTTATTTTATATAGCCCCCTGTGTAACGCCGATTCGGTTACTTTTATAGCTGAAGACCTTCCTCCTTATCACTTTAAAAATCAGCAAGGTGAAGTAAGCGGCGCTTTAGTCGACATTGCCAAAGCAGTTGTGAAGCAAACAAACTTAACCGCTAATTTTGAAATAATGCCTATGGCCCGCGTTTTTAAAGAGCATAAAACAAATACCAACGCCATAATGTTGTCTTTGTTAAAAACCCCAGAGCGGATTAATAAATATACATGGTTAGGCGAAGTGTATTTTGCAGATGCTTATTTAATTAGCTTAAAAAGCCATGTAGATGAAGTTGTTCACTTAAATTTTGCTAAAGAGTATAAAGTAGCAACCATTCGTGGCTACCTGAGCGAAGCCTACTTAAAACAAAAAGGCTTTACCGAAAATAACAATTTAATACTGGTCAGTTACTATAATCAACTTTGGCAAATGCTTTATAAAAACCGGATCGACTTTGTAGTAACTAATACACTTACACTTAATAACGAGCTAAAAAGCCTAGGACTCGATCCTAGTCTAATAACAAAACGAATTCATTTAAGCGATCTACCCTCCTCACTTAATTTTGCAGCAAGTAATCAACTTAATCCTAAAACAGCTAAAGCACTCTCTGACGCATTAAGTAACATTAAAGAAAATGGTGAATACCATGCCATTTTAAACAAGTGGCAACTTTTATTACCAAACACGACTAACATGCAGCACTAACCATAGTTAAAGCCCGACATTAGTTATTGGCAGTGGTTATTTAGTTATTTGCTAAACGCGGCAAAGCAAACTACAAAATTAAAAATCTCCTCCCCCCCAAAAAATAGACTACACATTAGCGCCAAAATCTACGTTAAACATCACTAAATGAAGAGCCAAGCACATAAAAAATACATACCGCAAACACTTCCATAAAAGCCGTTAAAAAACACCTAAACCAAATTGGTATAACAAAAAATCATTTGAAAAATATTTAATTTTACTAATTGGTAAGTTTTAATTGTTAAATTGGTATGCTAGATTGAGATTAAGCGATGCCTGTACCGCACAATTTTTACTTCATCACACAGAGACAATAATGATAAAAAATACATCCACATTTAAACTTACGGCTTTAGCCGTTATCACCCCTTTACTTTTTACCGCTTGTTCAAGTACCCAAAGCACTAATCAGCAAAGCGATGCGCCGGTACCTGCAACAAAGTTTGATTTATCACACTGGAAAATAAATGTACCAGTAGATTTAAACAACGACGGTAAAATTGATGAAATAGATGTAGAAGAAATTCAGACTTACGCACACCCTGATTTTTTCTATCTTGATGGTAAAGGCTACATGGTATTTACCTCCCCTAATAAAGCGCTTACAAGTGCTAACTCTACTAATACCCGTAGTGAACTTAGACAAATGATCCGTGGATCAAATACTAAAATTAAAACTAAACACTCTAAAAACAACTTTGCTTTGGCTGTTCACCCGCTATCTGACCGATTTGGCTCCGTTGGTGGAAAAATGGAAGCAACGTTAAAAGTAGATCACGTTGCGCTACGTGCGACTGATCCTGATAAAAAAGCAGCTTACTCGGTTGTTGTAGGGCAAATTCACGCAGGTAAAGATCAAGCACTTATTGATACCAAGCTTGGTTATGGCTGGGGCAATGAGCCACTTAAAATATATTACAAAAAATGGCCAGGACATAAAACAGGCTCAGTTTTTTGGAACTACGAACGTAACTTAGCTAAAACGAATCCTGACCGTACAGACATTACTTACCCTGTTTGGGGTAATACATGGGAAAACCCTAACGAGCCAGGCGGTGCCGGTATTGCACTAGGTGAAGAATTTAGCTACACGGTAAATGTGTATAAAAATGTTATGCACCTTACATTTAGCGCACAAGGCAAAGAAGACGTTAACTACTCTATTAACTTAGGTAATAACGTAGATGCTTATGGCAAAGTGGACGAAAAAGATCATCCACATGGCTACGCAGCAGATTGGCATTACTTTAAAGCAGGCGCTTATAACCAATGTAGTACTAAAAGCGCGAAAGGTATTTGGTACCCAGGTTGTTTAGGTACTGGCGATTGGTCTACAGATAAACAAAATGGCGATTACGCTCAAGTAAGCTTTAGTAAACTAGAGTTAAGCCCAGCGACACCGCCAACAAAATAACTAGGCTAGTACAGCCTCAGATAAGTAATTTTTTAGTGATGTAAACAGTGGCGTTGGTAGATTATTAATATCGCACCAGCGCCACTTTAAACATTTATTAGGCTCTTTAAGCTCAGGCTCTCCGCCTTCAAAGTCAGCTTTTACATACAGCGTAATATAGTGCTTGTTCTCTGCTGTAAAAATATCATTGGTAAAATCAAGCTTAGTAATTTTACTTACCTTTAAACCAGTTTCTTCAAACACTTCTCGTATTGCACATTGCTCAACACTTTCACCAAACTCTAAATGTCCACCAGGTGTTGCCCATGTATTAGCACCATGCGCGCCAATGCGCTCACCTAGTAAAATTGTGTTTTGATGCTTTATGATAACCGCCACACCAACTCTTACTACGTTACTCATATCGTATTTTCTCTTATTTTTACTGCCCGCCATGCTGAACCACACGCTTTGTATTGTCAATTTTGTATTTTTAAAACCAGTGTGTTGATTAACTTTTAACCGACCAAGGTCGAATAGCTTGCTTGCTAAAAAAAGCCTACATTTTGTAAGGTCTCTCACACACAAATTTAGTTTTAGGAGCCTTACATGTCAGGCGAATATCAACAGCAATATAATGCCTTTAAGCAAAACCCAGCCCAATTTTGGCTCGAACAAAGTAAAAATATTCCGTGGTATAAAACCCCCTCAAAAGCATACACACAAGACGACGACGGGCTTTATCATTGGTTTAGTGACGGGCAATTAAACACCAGTTTTTTAGCACTAGACCAACACGTTATTGCCGGATTTGGCGAGCAAACAGCACTTATTTACGACTCCCCAGTCACTAATACAAAGCAAACTTATAGCTACTCACAACTACAACAAGAAGTTGCTAAATTTGCAGGCGTAATACAATCGTTAGGTGTTACAAAAGGCGACCGCGTTGTTATTTATATGCCAATGATCCCACAGGCGGTTATTGGTATGTTGGCGTGCGCTCGCCTTGGTGCTATTCATTCGGTGGTATTTGGTGGGTTTGCTGCACACGAATTAGCAGTACGCATTGATGATGCCAAGCCCAAACTTATACTTAGCGCCTCATGCGGTGTTGAAGTAAACAGCATTATTGAATACAAACCACTTATTGATAACGCAATAGACTTAGCTACGCACAAAGTAGAACACTGCGTTATTTATCAGCGTCCACAAGTCAGGGCCACTCTTAAGCCTAAACGAGACATAGATTGGACTCAGGCAATGCAAACGGCTGCAAGCGCAGATCCGGTGCCTGTAAATGGTAGTGATCCGCTTTATATTTTATATACCTCAGGCACGACAGGCACACCCAAAGGCGTAGTGCGCGAAAATGGTGGTCACGCAGTGGCAATGCAATACAGCATGGAAACCGTTTATGGTATGAAGCCCGGCGACGTATTTTGGGCAGCGTCTGACATTGGCTGGGTAGTTGGGCACTCTTATATAGTTTACGCGCCGCTAATGTATCGCTGCGCTACAGTATTATATGAAGGTAAACCCGTTAAAACGCCCGATGCCAGTGCATTTTGGCGCGTAGTTGAAGAATATAAAGTAAATGCATTATTTAGTGCCCCCACCGCATTTAGAGCAATTAAAAAAGAAGACCCAAATGCCGATGGTTTTAATCAATACGATACCTCTAGCTTAAAACGTTTGTTTTTAGCTGGCGAGCGATTAGACCCTCCCACTTACGAGTGGCTTAAAGAAAAAACTAAACTGCCAGTGCTCGATCATTGGTGGCAAACAGAAACCGGCTGGGCTATTGCTTGTAACCCTGTAGGGCTTGAGTACTTAGCAACAAAACCTGGCAGCTCTACCGTGCCTACTCCAGGTTTTGACGTGCGAATATTAGATATGGATGGCAATGAATGCGCAGCTAACGAGCAAGGCGCCGTGGTAATTAAACTGCCACTTCCACCGGGTTGCCTACCAACAATTTGGCAAGATACCCCGCGCTTTAAAGCAGGCTATTTAACGCAGTACCCTGGCTATTATCTTTCAGGCGACGGCGGCTACCTAGATGAAGATGGGTACTTATTTATAATGGGACGCACCGATGATGTAATTAACGTAGCAGGCCATAGACTTTCTACCGGTGAAATGGAAGAAATAGTAGCCGCACACCCTGCTGTTGCTGAGTGCGCCGTGTTTGGGATAACCGACACACTAAAAGGCCAACTACCAATGGCAATGATCGTGCTTAAAAATGACTTTATGGGCTCAAGTACCGATGTAGAGCAAGAACTTATACAAACCGTAAGAAACCAAATAGGCGCTATAGCGTGCCTTAAAACCATTATTAGCGTAGAGCGATTACCCAAAACACGCTCAGGTAAAATACTGCGTAAAAATTTACGCCAACTAATTGATGGCGACAAACTGCAAATTCCTTCAACCATAGACGATGCAGGTATTTTTGAAGAAATAAACCAACAAATTTCACTGCGTTGATCCAACAAGTTCTCGTAAAGCCATTTTAAAAAATGGCTTTTTTTTGTATAAAAATAAGATAATTACAAATATTTAAAGTAAAGTATTAATAGCAACTATAATAAAAATATACCCATAACATTTTAGGAACTATGAATGTTTGTTTTAAGTAAAAAGTATCTATCGGCTAAAAATGATAACGAAGAACTTGCAAAAAAAATTGCAGAATTAACTGCTCATAACGAACTCTTAGCACAAGAAAACAAACACTTAGAACAACAATTAAGCTTTACTCAAACCGAAAATGATGAACAATTTACCGAAAATTTACTTTCAAGTTCTATAGATTGCATAAGCCAAATTGAAGGTGTCCGCCAAACTGTGCTTGAGTCTTACTCAACCATTGAGCAAGAAAGCCAAGTTAGCTATAAAATAAATGACCTTTTAAATAACTCAAACGAATCATTAATACATATAGCCAGCGAGATGGAACTTATGACCCATAAAATGGGTAGCATGAGTGAAAATATATCTGGCCTTTCAAGCCTTGCAGGTAGTATAAACACCTTTGTATCGACCATTTCAAAAATATCTGATCAAACAAATTTATTAGCATTAAATGCAGCCATTGAGGCAGCTCGAGCAGGCGAAGCTGGTAGAGGCTTTAGCGTGGTAGCTGATGAAGTACGAGTACTGGCAACTAACACCAATAAATCAGCTCAAGAGGTTGCAGATCTTGTTAAAGAAATAATAGAAAAAACAGATGTAACCGTTAATTCAGCCGACGATATACAAAAAAACAATGCACAGCTTTCAAGTAATTTTGAATCACTAAATAGCGATTACGCATCCATTATTAGTTTTTGCACAAACATGAAGAACACTATATCGCAGGCTTCTATTCGCTCATTTATTCAAACCGTTAAGTTAGATCATATTGTATGGAAAGGTGAGGTTTATGCGGTTGCTAATGGCAAAAGCAATAAATCGGTAGACGATTTCACCAATCACACTATGTGCCGCTTAGGTAAGTGGTATAAGTCTGATGACTCTAATGAATACAAATCGTTAAATGCATTCAAACAAATAGATAAACCGCATAGCGAAGTACATAAAAACGGCGTACAAGCGCTACAACTAATTAAGCAAGGCAAAAAAGTAGAAGCAGTTAAACATATACACTTAATGGAATCAGCCAGTGAGCAAGTAATACATTTACTCGATCAGCTAGTTCGTTAAAACCATTAACGGGTTAAGTTAGTCTTAACCCGCAATCTTTCCTATAAAAAATTGAAATTTTTTACTTATTGGCACTTTCTTACTTAACTAACCTATAAAAACGTTAAACAGGAATGTGCATGTCTCGCTTATTACAAACACTAATCGCTACCAGCCTATTACTTATTGGTTTTATGGCTCAAAGTTACGAAATTGAAGACTTAGGCGATGGCCTCCACCGCTTTATAGATGACAGACATCGCTCAGTATTTTTAATCACTCCTGAGGGTGCAGTTGTTACCGACCCGCTTAATAAAAAAGCAGCCACCTGGTTAAACAATCAAATTAAAACTCGCTTTAACGTACCGGTAAAATACGTAATTTATAGCCATAATCACAGCGATCATATTTACGGCGCCGAGGTATTTAAAAGCCCGCACACCACGTTTGTAGCACATAAACTTACCGCGCAAGATATTAAAAACACACAAATGAACACGGTCATGCCCACTCTTACCTTTGATGATGAGCTGACTCTTAATTTAGGTGGTTCATCGGTAAAGCTAAATTACCATGGTCCAAACGATGGGCGGGGTTCGGTTAGTATATTATTCGAAAAGCAAAAAACGTTGTTTGTAGTTGATTGGATTGTTATTGGCAGAATGCCGTGGCAAAAACTCTGGAGTTACGATATTCAGGGCATGATTAACTCAACCCAAGCGGTACTCAAATACGACTTTAATACTTTTGTAGGTGGACATGCCGATATTGGCAGCAAGGCTGATGTAGCGCGTTACTTAAGTTATATAGAGCTTTTATATAGCCAAGTAACAGCAGGCATTTTAGCAGGCAATACGCTTGACGAAATTAAACAAAATGTAAAGTTAGACCAATTTAGTGAATTTAAACAGTTTGGTGCATGGTTACCACTTAACATAGAAGGCGTGTACGAGCGTTTAATGGAAGAGTCTGGTATGGGTTGGCGCAGCGATTTATAGGTTTTTTAGGCCTTACTTTTTTGTGCAAATCTAATATTCAAATACAAAGGCATTAGCTTTAAATGCGCTATTGCCTTAGTGAACATTAGCAACATTTACACTCCACTTACGTTTATTGACAGCACTATACAAAAAAAGATTTATCTTAAAGCTTATACAAAGCCAAAGAGGATAAATACCTATGAACTTATCTTTAAAAATTATTAGCGTAGCAGCAATAGCATTTACCATGAGTGGCTGCACTGTATATCAACATAGTCCCAGTGCGCATAAACCACATAAAAAAGCAGTTAAAGTAGTTACGCCTGTTTTAGTAACTGAGCACAACTCTCCAAGCATTGTGATCGTAAAAGCCAAGCCCACAAAACAAGCCTGCACTAAACATGATGATCATTGGCATTGCAGGGCTCGCTAACAGATACTTTGCTAAGTAAATCACTAAGTTTTTATATTCTCAGCGTTAAATTAAATATTTTTGAATGTAAAAAAACCGCGCTAAAGCTTTTTTAAAAGTGCCTTAGCGCGGTTTTTATATTTCAAATCTAAGTATTAAAAAAGCTCGTTAACTAAAATCGACCAGCACTTCATGATGCCCTAGCATGTCGCTTACTTGATATACTCATCGTGCCATTTTATTATTTTTTTGCTTAACTCCAGCCCTAAACCGCAGCCAATATTGGCAGGCCTGTTTGTGTTATGAGTCGCGTGTTGCATATCAGCTTGTGCGCTGTATTTACTTATAGAGATCTCGCTGTGCAATATGCCATTATCTTGATAGCTTGGCTGGCTGCTACATGCAGCAAGTGTGCAAGTAAAAAACCGGTTGAGTGCTTTTTAAAATAAACCATTTAATTATGCCTAATTCGTACCATTACATTAAGTGAATTAGCTTGCTATATTTTTCAATAATAAATAAAAATTACTAGCCGTTTAATAACTCAATAATTATTGAGTTATTAAACCATTACTTTATTACGGCCTGCATTTTTAGCTGCGTATAATTTTTCATCAGCTCGTCGAGATGCATCTTTTGGGGCTTCGCCCGCTTTAACTTCTACTACACCAATACTTACTGTTGATTTTATATGGAGTGAGGTATGAGTAACATTCTCAATATTTTCGCGTATACGCTGGGCAACTTCATGCGCAAAACTAAGTGCTGTATTAGGTAAAACAACTAAAAATTCTTCTCCGCCGACCCTACCTGCGCAATCTGTTTGACGAATGTTTTTTTCTATAAATTTAACAGTAGAGATAATAACTTCATCGCCAATATCATGTCCGTATGTATCGTTTACTTGTTTAAAGTGGTCTATATCAATAACAATTAATGAACACGCGCTTCCTAAAAACTCGCTTTTTTTAATCGCGTTGTATTTAAATGCAAATATTGCTCTACGATTAGCGATGTCTGTTAATTCGTCTTTTAATGCAAGTGTTTTGAATCGCTGTTTATGCTGAGTTTGTTTATAAGTTATGTAAGCTAAAATCAATATTAACCCAATAGAAAATAGCAACGATGCGATTTGCCAAAATGCTTTTTCATTAGCTAAATTTAATAACTGCTCTTTTACCTCTGACGATTCTTTTAGCCTTGTTATTTCTCGTTTTTGCTGTTCCCAATCAAATGCTAAACGTTGAGAAAGTAATGTATTATCTGCAATTTCTTGCACTTTTTTATCTGCGATTTTTAATAACTCTCTTTGAGCTAAGGCTTCTTGCTGATAATTACTTTTTTGCACTGCTAATTCACGCTTAAATTCTAAAAAACGAGTTAAAGAGTCAACTGACCATACTTGAGAACTATTTTGTTCAAAATCTAAATAAAGAAGTTCTGCTTCATCTAGGCGGCCCTTTTTAATTAACCACTCAGCTGTTGTTATTGATTGAATAAATTTAATCCACTCACTATTTAGCGTTAAATCCCTAGCTTGATTTAAGTATTGTTTAGCCTCTTACAGCTCATTTAATTGAATATTTATTTGTGCGATTTTAAAGAGTAGGTAAGCACTCCCTTCATCGTCTTCATACTTAATAACGGCTGGGAGTATACTGTTGTACAGCATTACCGCTTTTTGGTAATTACCTTGGGCTTCATAAGCTTGGGCTAGGATATCTGTGGCTATGTACCACTCTTGCTCATTGTAATTTGTCAGCTCATTAATCGCTCTTTGTAATTGTTCTTCAGCCAGCAAAAAATTGTGAAGATCGGCATGAATAAGCCCTATCTCTTTAAGTATGAGCGCTTTGTCGTAAGAAAAGCCGCCTTGTTCAAAGGAATTATAAGCTTGCTGAAATGCTAAAAAAGCTTGCTGATACGAGCCTTGCGAACGAAAAATCCTTCCTAAAATTAAGTTAGCTGTCGCATGTTGGTAATAAAGTTCTGGATTTTTAGAGGTGTCACTAATAACATTTTTGGTCATTGAAGTGGCCGCACTTACTTTTCCTTGTTGGTATAAATTGAATGCCTGGCATGTTTGTAAATCGAGTTTTAATTTAGGGGAGTTAGCTTTTTTGATTGCTTGATTAGCATCTGTCAGTAAATCATTTAATGCTATATGATTCTTGTCATTTTGGGGGTCATAAAACCAACACTTTACAGTTTTAACTCGAGCAGTATCGAGCACAGAAGGATAAGGTAGGTTGCGCTCTAACTTATCCATAAGCCCACGACTTTGATTACTCGTTAAATGACCACTTAGTATTTTTTCAACATCTTCTTTTACTACGTTAGCCAAAGTGCCGAAACAAAATAGACAGCAAAAAACACCAAAAAATAACTTAAACATTTAGCTTTATAATTCCTTTACCGCACTTAAAACACAATTGAAGGACACTGCAATTAGCTGACGACAATCTTTAATAACCATCGTTAATTATGGTAACAGTATTTGCTTTAATACTTACATTAATACTTACATTAATACTTGCATTAAAGTTTACTGTTATAAATTTTGCAGCTGCTCTATCAACCATTTATGGATTGGGCTGTTATTGGTACGCGGATGCCATGCAGCTATTACTTTAAATGTGGGAGGCAGAGCTTCTATTTTTAGCTGTTTAACTTTGCTGTTTGGTAATAATCTTGATGGGTAAAACGCCAACATATCGGTTGTATGCAAAATGTCGGGCACCGCTGAAAAACTCGGTACCGACATTACAATATTACGTTTTAGCCCTTGGCTTTCAAACCACTGATCGTGCGATCCGCGCAAATTAGCGCGCGATGGCGATACCACTAGCTGTGGATGCTTTGCAAATTGCGCCAAGCTCAAAGGTTCAGTGTAAGTAGTATTACCTATACCGGTAATACACAAATGCTGCTCTTCAAACAAAGTGATATAAGAAAGGTTGTCGGTTATAAATTCTGGAAAGCTTATCAGCAAATCAAGCTCGCCTGCTGTTATAAGTTGATTAACGTTGTCAGACGCAAAGTCGCGCACAATCAGCTTTAAACCTGGCGCTTCGCGGCGGGTAATATTAAATAATTGCGGCAATAAAGCCTGCGTGGCGTAGTCGGTTGCGCTTATGGTAAACACACCTTTATAAGTTTGCGGACTAAACAGCTCGGGCTCTAGTAACGATTCTAATTGCTTTAAAATATGATTAACAGGCGCCTTGAGTCCTTGCGCTTTAGGAGTAGCAACCATGCTATTACCTTGGCGAATAAACAAGCGATCGTCAAATAAGTCTCGTAGTTTTCGTAGTTGCTCACTAATAGCTTGTTGCGTTAACCCCATTTTTTTGGCTACTTGCGAAAGATTTTGCAGTTCTAATAAGCTACTGAGTACTCTTAACTGTTTTATATCGAGCCGACTAATACCATTCATAATTGTATGCTGCACAAAAAAGTGTTGTTTCAAATTGTATCCTTAAATCTTTATGCTGCCAATGTTGCTTAACCACTATTTAAGCCTTTGTTTGCTTTATAAGAGAATTTAAAATGAAATCAGAATTAGTTAATACCGCCCCTTTATTCTCATCAATTGAGCTTGGCCCTTTTACACTTAAAAACCGTATTGTGATGCCACCTCTTACTCGCTCTCGCAGCACTCAGCCTGGCAATATTCCTAATGAATTAATGGCTGAGTATTATGCGCAGCGGGCATCGGCTGGCTTTATGGTTACCGAAGGCACACAAATAGAACCTCGTGGACAAGGCTACGCTTGGACCCCAGGTATTCACTCACAAGCACAAATTGAAGGCTGGAAAAAAGTAACACATGCAGTACATGCTAAAGGCGGTGTTATTTTTGCTCAGCTTTGGCATGTAGGGCGCGTATCGCACGCCACACTACAACCAAATTCAGGTAAACCGGTTGGCCCTTCAGATATTATTGCTGACAATGTAAAAGTATTTATTGAAACCGCACCTGGTGAAGGCGCATTGGCTGACCCAAGTGAGCCTCGTGCACTAACAACAACTGAAGTTGGCGAACTGGTAAACATGTATGCGCAAGCTGCACGTAATGCTCTAGAAGCAGGCTTTGATGGCGTAGAGCTTCATTGTGCTAACGGGTATTTAGTTAATCAGTTTATTTCTGAACATACTAATAACCGTGACGATCAATACGGTGGAACGCTTAGTAATCGCCTGCGCTTTTTAAAAGAGATAGTTGAAGCGGTAAGTGACGTTGTAGGCTCTGATCGTTTAGGTGTTCGCTTTGCTCCTTTATTTGAAAGCACAGATGAAACACGAGTGTATCTAGGACTTGTTGAATCAAACCCTCATCATACTTATGTACAAGCCGTTAAAGTGCTTGAGCAAGCAGGTATTGCTTACTTATCAATAGCGGAAGCTGATTGGGAAAATGCTCCTGATTTACCACAAGAATTTTATAAAGCAGTACGAGCTGAATTTTCAGGTCGCATTATTTATGCTGGTAAATACACAGTAGAAAAAGCGGTGCGTATTTTAGGTGAAGGTTACGGTGACTTATTTGCATTTGGTCGCCCATTTATAGCTAACCCTGATTTACCAGAGCGTATAGCGAATAATTGGACGTTTAACGAGGCCGATGCAGCCACTATGTATGGCGGTACTGAAGTAGGTTATAGCGATTATCCTTTTTATCAAAAGTAGCCAACCTAAACTCTAAACGATATATGGGATAAGGATTGGTATTGGTATAGAACCGATACGGTTTTATACCAGGTAGCTTAATTAAGCTACCTGTTTTGAGGTAAGAAAACGGTGTTGATAACACTGCTGAATTTGTTATTAGTTGTTCTCGACAATTGCTCTTTCATTGCCCTACCTTCTGCATTTATGCAGCCATATATCAGTCATTTTTTAATAGAGTGAGCGTTAGATTGAATCTCTCAAATTGATTAAGTATTACTGCGGATTGGTATTAGCGTCAAGAATAGTAAAGATAAGTAAAAGGGTGTAAAGCCTCCCTACAGTTGCCCTGCATGCAGTTGGCATTCAGTTTCAAACGTCAATACTAGCCATGTTAACCACAAACGAGGCAATATTATGAAACTTACATTTATACTACCTGCACTATTAGTTATTGGCACTTTATCTAGTTCTGCATTTGCAGCACCACATGATAGATATACAAAGCAAGAATATAAAAAGGTTCAGCTAAAACGAGAACTGAAAAAAATTAACCAGACTAAGGTAATCAAGTATGTTCCAGTTAAAGTTGTTAAAAGAAACGTTAATAACACAGCATTTGTTAAAGTTAATGTCATAACGTATCACCCTAGCCTTAAATTTATTAAAAGATAAATGCGCACTTTAAAATATAAAGTCATGTTTGCGGCAATAAACAATGCGCCGCAAACTTAGCTTTTTACACCATTTAAACTCTATTATTGGTATTTTTCCATCTAAAAATTCACGGAAATAACGTTTTCTAAGCACAACAAAAAAGTCCAAATACATAATTTAATAGCAATATTATTAAAATATCTCTCGTAATAACCCCCCTTAAAAAGAACAGAATTACCCTTAAAAATCGTCAAAAACTAGATATTATGTCAAGAACCGTCAGTAAAATGTAAAAAGCTGTAAGCATAGCTCCGTTTGCTGTTGTATGTCAGTTAACATTCAGTTTGAACCGCTAGTATTGAACCCAGTTATGTAAAAACATAAACGAGGCAATACTATGAAACTTACTTTTTTACTACCTGCACTGCTCGCCATTGGCGCAGTATCAGGCTCTGCGCTTGGAGCACAAAACGAGCGAGAGAGTGATAAAAGCTTTAAACGTGACCATGACAAACGTGTTGAATATAAACGCGATGAGCGCCGCCATGAAAAAAAGCAGCGTATTGAGCATAAAAAAGAAAAACGAGAAGACCGTAAGCAAGAAAAACGTAAACTTGCTAAGTACAAGCAGGAAAAGCGTGAACAATACCGCTACAACCAGCGCAAATATAACTACTTAACAAACCATAATAATTCAGTCGCTTACAGACAAAATCGATTTATAAACCATTTACCACGCAATAGCGCATCGATTAGATTTAATGGTATTTCGTTTACGTTTAACGACGGCCTTTACTACCGTAAAGCTAAAAGAGGCTACCATGTAGTTACGCCACCTAGAGGCCTGCGTATAAATACGCTACCAAGAAATTACAGGCATTTTAAGCATCACAATACCACCTACTACACATATCAAAACGTGTATTACGTCGCAAATAATGACGGTTATACAGTGGTTGATGAGCCACCAACCCGTCTTAATCAGGCAATAAAAGTGGGGAATGTGAATGATTATAGCTTGGGCCAAACTTACGATTCATTGCCTCAAGCAGCGCAGGCCGTAATAATTAACTCGCAGCAGTATTTTAAATACGGCGATATTTATTTTTTACCGCAAATAAGTGGTGACGACATAAAATACCTTGCTATAAAGCTAGGTTAAAT